>NZ_JBVHVT010000031.1:0-92696 GCF_055564695.1 Streptomyces sp. NPDC029014 | reverse complement strand
CCCCCCCCCACCCCCCCCCCCCCCCCCCCCCCCCCCCCCCCCCCCCCCCCCCCCCGCCCCCCCCTCCCCCCCCCCCCCCCCCCCCCCCCCCCCCCCCCGGGCGCGCGGGGCCTACGGGCGTGCGCGCGGCGTGCAGGACCTGCGGAGTGCGTACGGGTGCGAGTGCGGGACCGGAGGTCGCTCGGCTCAGCTCGGGTCGAGGCCGTGGCTGCGCAGCCAGGCCGCGGGGTCGATCGCGGAGCCGCCGCCGGGCCGGACCTCGAAGTGGAGGTGCGGGCCGGTCGAGTTGCCCGAGTTGCCCGAGTACGCGATGACGTCGCCGGCCTTGACCTTGCCGGACCGGATCTTGGTGCTGCCCAGGTGGCAGTACCAGGTCTCGGTGCCGTCGGGGGACGTCACTATCGCCATGTTGCCGTAGGCGCTGTTCCACTGGGTGCGCACGGTGCCGTCGGTGGCCGCCATGACCGGCGTGCCGTAGCCGACCGGGAAGTCGATGCCGGTGTGCACGGACATCCACATGCCGCCGGCCTGGCCGAAGCTTGCGCTGAGGCCGTGCTGCGCGACGGGGATGGCGAACTTGGGGCGGGCCGCCTCCTTGGCCGCCTCTTCGGCCGCCTTCCGCTTGCGCTCCTCGTCCTGGCGCTGGCGCAGGTCGATGCGCTCCTGGGTGCGGCTCGCGCGGTCCGCGAAGTCGCCCGCGTCGGCGCTGAGCGCCGCCAGCTGGGTGTCGAGCTTGCTGTTGGCCGCAACGGGCTTGACCGACGCCGGGTCGGGCGCGGCCATCGTCGTGGTGTCCTCGGAGGGCTTCTCGCCGCCGGTGAGGCCACCGACGGAGGCGGCCGCGACACCGGCGATGCCCATCACGCAGGCCGACGGAACGGCCACCGTCAGCAGGGCGGAACGCTTCGCCGGGGTGCGGCGCCGGCTGTTGCCGGAGGTCTGCGGGCCCTTGGAGCCGGCGCGGCGCGAGGCGCGCGGTCCGGCAGGGGAGCCGGAGGGGGAGGCGGCCGGGGTCACGGGCATCGCCTGGGTCGGCATGTCGTGCACCTGGCCGTCGAGCAGCCCGAGGTCGGACTCCGCGTCGAAGTCCAGCGCCGGGTCGACGTCCAGGTCCAGGTCCGCATCAAGGTCCAGGTCCAGGTCCTGGTCCGCGACCTGGGCGGGCTCGGCGGACTCGTCGTCGAGGGCCTGGAAGACGGCCGTCTCCGTGTACGCGTCAGGGGCAGCGGCCGGCTCCGAGTAGCCGTACTGCTGCTGCTGGTCGAACTCGAAGGAGAACGTCTGGGTCTGCTGCTGGTCCTGCGGGACCGTGTTCCAGGCGGTGGCGTCGTACGCGCCCGTCTCGGTGCCGGTGGCGCCGTAGCCGGGCGCCGCCCACTGGCCGGTCTGCTCGTAGCCGAACGCGGTGGCGGTGGACTGGTAGTCCGGGGTCTGCGCCGTCCAGGCGGTGGTGTCCCACTGGCCCGTGCCCGTGCCGGCGTCCGTGGAGGAGCCCTGCGCGGGGACGGTCGACAGGTAGCCGTCCTGGGGGTAAGTGGCCTGCGGGGCCCAGGCGGTGGTGTCGTACGTGCCGGTGTCGTACGAGCCGTACGAGGCGTAGGCGTAGCCCTGACCCTGCGTTTCATAGGCGGCGTAGGACGAATCGCCGGCGAAGCTGGTGGTGGAAAGGCCGTCGTACCCGGGTTCCGGGTACAGGCCCGACGAGGGGCGGTCGTTCACCAACTTCTCTTTCGCCTCGGCAGTGGGGGGCCTGGGTGGCCAGGGATCGGGGGAGGTTCCCTGGGGAGAGCAGTGGCGTGACTGTACCCGGCGGTCACTGGCCACGACAATCTTCGGCGGGCTCCAAGCTGAGCGGAACCGGGCATTCGGCCGTGTTTCGGTCGACTTCATGCGCAGCCTTGGCCTTGAGTTCGAAATTCGTTCGACTTCCGGCCGGTTGGTGTTCAGGCGACGGAGGCTGTGTCTCCCGGGGGTTCGACGGCCGCCGGACCGGGGCCGTCGAGGGCGCGCAGGACGGCGGCCGCGACGGCCGGATGGGCCGCCAGCGCGAGGTGCCCGATGCCCGTCACCAGGACGTTCTCGGTACGCAGGTCCGGATGCTCGATGCGGGCCGCCCCGGGCGGGTCCACCAGTTCGTCGAACTCGGTCCAGAACGCCACGTACCGGGTGCGGCAGCCGGGCGCGGGCGCGCGCAGCTCGGCCATCACCGCGGAGTCCGGGCGGAGCTGGCGGACCAGGGGGTGCGCGTCCATGAAGGGTGCGATCCGCGTGCCGGCGTGGGGCGTGCCGAGGGTGACGAGGGTGCCGACGCGGGCGTCCCCGCCGAGGCACTGGACGTAGTACCGGCCGACCAGCCCGCCCAGGCTGTGCCCGACCAGGTCGATCCGCTCGCGGCCGGTGCGCTCGCACAGGTCCTCGACCCGCCGGGCGAGGCCGCGGGCGGCGACGCGCAGGTCGAGGGTGAGGGGCGAGTAGTTGTGCGCCTCCACCCGCCGTAGGCCGCCGGCGGCGAGGGCGCGGCGCAGCAGGACGAAGACGGACCGGTTGTCGCTGAACCCGTGCAGCAGCAACACGGGCGGCCGCGGGTCGGATCCGCAGTCCGCGCCGACGGGCCGCTCCTGCCGGATCCCGGTCGGATAGTGCAGGAGGTGGGCGCCGAACAGGATCGCCTCAAGGACCCCGGCCCGCAGCAGGGCCCCCGACACACCCCCGCCCCCGACCCCGGATGCAGACGCAGATGTGGACGCAGATGTGGATGTGGATACGGGTGTGGACAGCCCCATCGACGGCCTCCCCTGGCCTCCCCATGACCGTGAACGGGACTGCGGCCGGCCGCGCCGCCGTGCCGTGCGGCTGTCGGTACGGTGGCGCGGCGATCCGGTGCGGTGCGGCTCCTGGCGGTGAATCACGCCGTCCCACGTGTGATTTCCCCCTCCTGCTTGACCGCGAAACGGCGGTGTGCGCGATGCTGTACTTAACGTTCGTTCACTCAGGAGGCAGTGCGATGGGTGTGACCGGTCCGATCCGTGTGGTGGTGGCGAAGCCGGGTCTCGACGGCCACGACCGCGGCGCGAAGGTGATCGCCCGCGCCCTGCGGGACGCCGGCATGGAGGTCATCTACACGGGCCTGCACCAGACCCCCGAGCAGATCGTGGACACCGCGATCCAGGAGGACGCCGACGCGATCGGCCTGTCGATCCTGTCGGGCGCGCACAACACCCTGTTCGTCCGCGTCCTGGAACTCCTCAAGGAGCGCGAGGCCGAGGACATCAAGGTGTTCGGCGGCGGCATCATCCCGGAGGACGACATCGCCCCCCTCAAGGAGAAGGGCGTGGCCGCGATCTTCACCCCGGGCGCCACGACGACGTCCATCGTCGACTGGGTCCGCGAAAACATCCGCCGCTAACCCGGCCATCCCCGCCCTCCCAACCAGGGAGGCAACCCCCACGCGCCCGCGCCATCCCAACCCCGCCGGGGCAATCCCACGCGCCCGCGCCATCCCAACCCGGCCGGGGCAATCCCACGCGCCCGCGCCATCCCAACCCGGCCGGGGCAATCCCACGCGCCCGCGCCATCCCAACCCCGCCGGGGCAATTCCAGCCCCGCCGGCGTTTGAGGCGCGGGGGCGCGGGGGCGGCGCCCCCGGAACGGCGCCGCACCGGGACGCGGCGGGATCCCCGGCCAGGGGTACGGCCCGACCCTGCTCGACCCGTCAGGGGAAGGGCGGCGCCGGAGCCAGTTCGGCCCGCATGGCGGCCCGCAACCGCAGCGTGGCGACGAGCCGCTGGAACGCCTCGGCCCAGTACGCAGCCGCCCCGGCAGCCCCCTCCCCGGGGTAGTCCGCCGCGCCGGCGGTGGCGGTGAGTGCATCCAACCGGTCCGCCTCCGCAGGATCCAGGCACCGCTCGGCCAGCCCCATCACCCCGCTGAAGCTCCACGGGTAGCTGCCCGCCTCCCGCGCCGCGTCCAACGCGTCGACGACGGCCCGCCCGAGCGTCCCCGCCCACGGCACGTCGCACACGCCGAGCAGCTGGAACGCCTCCGACAGCCCGTGCGCCCGCACGAACTGCCCGACCCAGTCGGCCCGTTCCCCGTCCGGCAGGACGGACAGCAGTTTGGCCCGCTCCGCGAGCGACGCCGTCCCCGGCGCGGTGGCGGGCGGCGCCGACGCCGCGCCGAGCAGCGCCCTGGACCATTGCGCGTCCCGCTGCCGCATGGCCGCCCGGCACCACGCCGCGTGAAGTTCTTCCCGCCAGCTCTCGCCGTCGGCGATCGGCAGTTCCACGATCCGCTGCGGGTCGAGCCCACCGAACCGGTCCTGCCAGCAGGACAGTGGCGCCGCCTCCACCAGCTGGCCCAGCCACCAGGCCCGCTCCCCGCGCCCGGCGGGGGGCCGTTTCACCACCCCGTCGTGCTGCATCCCCGCATCGCACGCGGTCGGCGGGACCACTCCTTCCGGCCCCACGCAGGCCGTGGCCCGCTCT
Organism: Streptomyces sp. NPDC029014; assembly: GCF_055564695.1. Classification (NCBI taxonomy): domain Bacteria; kingdom Bacillati; phylum Actinomycetota; class Actinomycetes; order Kitasatosporales; family Streptomycetaceae; genus Streptomyces; species Streptomyces sp. NPDC029014. Next base: position 88,212 of record NZ_JBVHVT010000031.1, on the reverse strand, counting down.
GCCATCCGCCCGGCCAGCGCCGATCCGGGCAGCGCGGACAGCAGTTCGGCGGCCGTCGCCCGGACGTTGCGGCTCCGGTCGCCGAGGGCGGCCTCCAGGAACGGCTCGTCGTCCTCCGACAGCCCCTGCCGCAGGGAGTCGAGGAACATCAGCCGATCCTCGGCCCGCTCGGTGCCCCAGGTGCCGGACAGCAGCCGCACGGCCGCGGCCGGCTCATGGGTCCGTACGGCGCCGAGCAGGGCCACCCGTTCCGCGAACAGCCCCTCCTGCCACAGCTGCTCCACCCCCGCCCGGTCCTCGGGGTCGGGCAGTTCCGCGCCGCCCGACCCGCCGCGCAGGGCGAACCGCCAGTCGGGGTTGAGCCGGGCCAGCCACACCCCGCGCGGCCCGGCCAGGGCGAGGGCCTGCGGCCGCAGGTCCGTCCGGGCCCGGGCCGCGTCGAGCAGCGCCGGCAGCAGTGCCGCCGGCGCCCGGTAGCCGTGCCGTCCGGCGGCGGCCAGCCACTGCGGGAGCAGCTCCGTCAGGTCCGGGGCGGCCCCCCGCCGCCCGCCGCCGCTGCCCGCGCCGGTCCGCCCGGCCAGCAGCTGGGCGAGCCGCCGCCGGGCCGGCTCCGGCGGTTCCGGCCGCGGATCTGTCGGAGCGGGCTGCGGCCGCGGTCCCGGGGCGGCGGGCCGCAGCCCGGCCCGGCGCCGTACGGTCTGCAGGGCCGCCGCGTCGAGCAGGGCCGCCGGATCGCCCTGCCGCCGCTCGGTGCCCAGCAGCGCGGCGCCGACCAGTTCCTCCCACTCCCCGCACCCCGTGTACTCGGCCGTGGTGGCCATCGGTTCCCTCCCTCTCGTTGCTCTTTCCGTGCTCCGGTCCCGCCCCCTCCGCGGGACCGGAGCCGCTCTCGTCCCCCCGGCCGGCCCTTCAGCTGGCGTGGTTGTCGTTCATTTCAAGCCCCCCGGCTTCGTCGTCGTTCGCGCCGACGCCCCCGCGTCCGCGCGCCCCTCCTCGGACGGCGCCCCCGCGCCGCCCGTCCTCGGTTCCCCGTGGCCCCCTGTGCACCGTCTGCCTCGTCTCCTGGTCCCCCGTCGTCTCGTCGTGTTGTCGTGTTGTCGTGTTGTCGGTCGTGTTGTCGGTGGTGGTCCGGGCCGTCCGGTCAGCCGAGCGCGACCGGTTCCGGGCAGCCCGGCTGCCAGGCCGTCAGCGGGGTGAATCCGCGGTGGCCGCATTCGCCGAACACCGTCAGCGGCCCCCCGCCCGACAGTGCGGCCAGCTGCCACAGGCCCGACCGGGGCCGGCTGCCCGCCCCGGAGAGCGGGACCGGCAGTGCGCCGGAGCCTTCGGCGTCCGCCAGCTGCCAGCCCAGCTCTCCCGGTATCGGGACCACCGGGCCCAGCACCACCGGCCACGACTCCAGCCACGGGTCCTCCCGCAGCGCAGCCCCGTACGCCTCCAGTGCCGTCCCTGTGTCGGTCCCGGCCGGGACCAGGTCGCACGGCGCGGCCGGGGCGAACCTCTCCCCGAGGTCCGCCCGCAGCCCCGCCGAACCGGGGCGGAAGCGGGCTTCCGCCTCCACCGCCAGTCCGACCGGCAGCGCGAGCGCCGGCGGCCGCCCGGGCGGCCCGAAGTCCAGGACCAGGGCCGGGCGCCCGCTCTCCAGCCCGCGCAGCCATGTCCGGCGGGTGGTGAGCCGGCCGTCCGGCGACACCGAGTCGTACTGGGACAGCACCAGCCAGCGGTCCCGTACGGCCTCCCCCTCCGCGGCGGCGTTCGGGAGCCCCACCCTGCTCCGTACCGTCGCGGCGAGCGGCTCCGGCAGGCCTGCCACCCCGAGCCAGCCCCGGTTCAGCAGGTGCAGCAGCGCGCCCTCCTCCAGCATCCGGGCGGGCCAGCCGGCGCCGCAACCGGGTATCGTCCCCAACTCCCTGACGCGGGCCGCAAGTCCGGGCGCCTGGGCGTCGACCATGCGGGCCGCCGTCTCCTCCCAGGGCGCGTATCCCGCCTGTTCCTGGCCGGCGAGTCCGCCGCGGACCAGGTCGGCGAGCCGCTGCTCCAGCTCCGCGACGCCCGCGCCGATCCGGGCCGCCCTCCGTTCGGCCCGGCGGTGCGCCGCCTCCGCATCGGCCGGCCCGGCCGCCGCGGCCGCCGGGCGGGCGGTCCTCGCGGCCCGTCCGGCCAGCCAGGAGCCGGCCCACTCCGGTGCCCCGGCAGGCTCGCCGAACCCTTCGGCGGCCCACAGCAGCAGCAGTCCCAGCGCGTGCTTGCACGGGAACTTCCGGCTCGGGCAGGAGCACTTGAAGGCGGGGCCGGTGAGGTCCACCACCGTCCGGTACGGCGTGGCGCCGCTGCCCTTGCACGCCCCCCACACCGCACCGGAAGCGGAACTTCCGGTCTCGGACCAGGGGCCTGCCCCGCCCAGCTTGGCGCCGGCCTTGCGTGACGCAACGTCAGGAGCCAGGGCCAGTACCTGTTCCGCTGTCCAGCGGACCTGCTGATCGGTCATGGCAACCACCGTAGGGACCCCCACTGACAATCGCTCTGACCTGCAACGACGTTGCCATCAGCGGCTGTTGTCAGTGCCGTGGTGCACCGTGGGAGCAGCAGTCGGGAGCGGCTGCGGAGCATTGGAGGGGGACCATGACCACGCAGGGGAACGCCACCGGCGCCGAGGCACTGCGCCCGCACGCCGAGGACGCCTTCGCGCACGAACTGAAAGCCCTGGAAGCGGCGGACGACCGGCCCCGCCCGGCCCGCTGGAAGCTCTCCCCGTGGGCCGTCGCCACCTACCTCCTGGGCGGCACGCTCGACGACAGCACCGTCATCACACCCAAGTACGTCGGCCCGCGCCGCATCGTCGAGGTCGCCGTCACCACCCTCGCCACCGACCGCGCCCTCCTGCTGCTCGGCGTCCCCGGCACCGCCAAGACCTGGGTCTCGGAGCACCTCGCGGCCGCCGTCAGCGGGGACTCCACCCTGCTCGTCCAGGGCACGGCCGGCACCCCCGAGGAGGCCATCCGCTACGGCTGGGACTACGCCCGCCTCCTCGCCCACGGGCCCAGCCGCGAGGCGCTCGTGCCGAGCCCGGTCATGCGGGCCATGGCCGAGGGCGCGACCTGCCGCGTCGAGGAGCTCACCCGCATCCCGGCCGACGTCCAGGACACCCTCATCACCATCCTGTCCGAGAAGACGCTGCCGATACCGGAGCTCGGCCAGGAGGTGCAGGCCGTGCGCGGCTTCAACCTCATCGCCACGGCCAACGACCGCGACCGCGGGGTCAACGAGCTGTCCAGCGCGCTGCGCCGCCGCTTCAACACCGTCGTGCTGCCCCTGCCCGCCTCCACCGACGCCGAGGTCGACATCGTCGCCCGCCGCGTCGACCAGCTGGGCCGCGCCCTCGACCTGCCGGCCCTGCCCGAGGGGCTGGACGAGATCCGCCGGGTCGTCACCGTCTTCCGCGAGCTGCGCGACGGCGTCACCGACGACGGCCGGACGAAGGTGAAGTCGCCGAGCGGCACCCTGTCCACCGCCGAGGCCATCTCGGTCGTCACCCACGGCCTGGCCCTGGCCGCCCACTTCGGGGACGGCGTGCTGCGCCCGTCCGACGTGGCCGCCGGGATCCTCGGCGCGGTCGTCCGCGACCCGGCCGCCGACCGGGTGGTCTGGCAGGAGTACCTGGAGGCCGTGGTGCGCGAGCGGGACGGCTGGAAGGACTTCTACCGCGCCTGCCGGGAGGTGACGGCATGAGTCCGGCGGCGCCCGCGCGGGGGCCGCTGCTGCTGGGCGTGCGCCACCACGGGCCCGGCTCGGCCCGCGCCGTGCGGGCCGCCCTGGACGCGGCCCGGCCGGCGGCCGTCCTGATCGAGGGGCCGCCGGAGGGGGACGCGCTGCTGCCGCTGGCCGCCGACCCCGCGATGCGGCCGCCCGTGGCGCTGCTCGCGCACGCCGCCGGCGACCCGGGCCGGGCCGCGTTCTGGCCGCTGGCCGAGTTCTCCCCGGAATGGGTGGCCATCCGCTGGGCGCAGCAGCAGCCCGAACCGGTCCCGGTCCGCTTCATCGACCTGCCCGCCGCGCACACCCTGGCCGTCCGGCCGGAATCCGCGTCCGACGGGGAAGGGGAGGAGGGGCCGGGCGCGCCCGGCGCGGTGCGGCCCGACCCGCTCGCCGCACTGGCCGGGACCGCCGGGTACGACGACCCCGAGCGCTGGTGGGAGGACGTCGTCGAGCACCGGGGCACGGGCACGGGCGCGGGGCCGCAGGACCCGGCGGCCGTCTTCGAGGTGCTCGGCGAGGCCATGGCCGCGCTGCGCGAGACGTACGCGGACCGCGAGGACCCCCGCGACCTGGTGCGCGAGGCCCACATGCGGCAGCGGATGCGGGCCGCCCGCCGGGAGTTCGGCGACTCCTACGCCGTGGTGTGCGGCGCCTGGCACGTCCCGGCCCTGCGCGCCGGGACCACGGCGGCGGCCGACAGGAAGCTGCTGACCGGCCTGCCCAGGACCAAGGTGGAGACGACCTGGGTGCCCTGGACGCACCGGCGCCTCGCCCGGTCCGGGGGGTACGGGGCGGGCATCGCCTCGCCCGGCTGGTACGCCCACCTCTTCGCCGCCCGGGACCGGCCGGTCGAGCGGTGGCTGACCAAGGTGGCCGGGCTGCTGCGGGAGGAGGACCGGCAGGTCTCCACGGCGCACGTCATCGAGGCGGTCCGGCTCGCCGAGACGCTGACTGCGGTGCGCGGCCGGCCGCTGCCCGGGCTGGCCGAGACCCTGGAGGCGGTCCGCGCCGTGATGTGCGACGGCTCCGACGTCCCGCTCGCGCTCGTCGAGGACCGCCTGGTCGTCGGCGACGTGCTGGGCAGCGTCCCGGACGGCGCGCCCGCCGTGCCACTTCAGCGGGACCTGACCCGGCAGCAGCGCTCGCTGCGCCTCAAGGTCGAGGCCCAGGAGCGCGAGCTGGAGCTCGACCTGCGCAAGGACACCGACGCGGCCCGGTCACTGCTGCTGCACCGGCTGAGGCTGCTCGGCGTCGACTGGGGCGGACCCACCGCCTCGCGGGCCGGCACGGGGACCTTCCGGGAGACGTGGCGGCTGCGCTGGGAGCCGGAGCTGTCGGTGCGGGTGGCCGAGGCCGGGATCTGGGGCACCACCGTCCTCGCGGCGGCCACCGCGAAGGCGGAGGCGGACGCGGCTTCGGCGACGGAGCTGGGCGACGTCACGGCGCTGGCCGAGCGGTGCCTGCTGGCGGGGCTGTCCGAGGCGCTGCCCGCGGTCCTGCGGGCCCTCGCCGACCTGGCCGCGCTGGACACGGACGTGGCGCGGCTCTCCAAGGCCCTGCCGGCCCTGGCCCGCTCCCTGCGCTACGGGGACGTCCGGGGCACCGACGCCTCGGCGCTGGGCGCGGTGGCGGGCGGGCTCGCGGAGCGGATCTGCGTGGCGCTGCCGCCCGCCTGCTCCGCCGGCCTGGACGCCGACGCGGCGGCGGAGCTGCGCGGCCATGTGGACGCGGTGCACGGGGCGGTCGCCCTGCTGGCGGACGGCGGGCTGCGCGAGCGGTGGTCGGCGGTGCTGCGGACGCTGGCCGGGCGGGAATCCGTACCCGGGCTGATCCGGGGGCGGGCGGCCCGGCTGCTGCTCGACGAGGGACGGCTGCCGGCCGAGGAGACGGCCCGGCTGATGGGGCTCGCCCTGTCGCCGGCCGCCGCCCCCGCCGACGCGGCCGGCTGGATCGACGGCTTCGCCGGGGGCGGTGCGGGCGGAGGCACGCTGCTGGTCCACGACGAGCGGCTGCTCGGGCTGATCGACGCCTGGCTCGTCTCGGTGCCGGCGGGGGCGTTCACCGACGTGCTGCCGCTGCTGCGGCGGACCTTCGGGGCGTACGAGCCGGGCGTCCGGCGGACCCTCGGCGAACTGGCCCGCCGCGGGCCCGGCGCCCGGCCCGGACCGGTCGGTGCGGGCGCGGCCCCCGAGGGCTTCGCCCCGGAGCTGGACCCCGCCCGCGCGGACGCGGTCGTGGACCTGGTCCACCTGATCCTCGCCGGAGCCGGAGCCGGAGCCAGCACCCGGACCGCGGGCCCCTGAGGCCAGCGGCGGGCAGGAAGGGCCGGCGGCCGGTGACCGGCGGCGCACAGGACACGAAGGGGGACGGACGGATGAGCGGGACGGGGCACGTGGTGGCTGCGGACGGTGTGGACGGTGCGGACGGTGTGGACGGCACGGCGGAGGAGGCGGAGCGGCTGCGCCGGTGGCGGATGGTGCTCGGCGGGGGCGAGGCGGACGGTACCGGGTGCACCCTGACCGGCCGGGACGCCGGGATGGACGCCGCGCTGGGCGCCCTCTACGGCGGCGGGGCGGCCGGCGGCCCGCGCCGGGCGTCCGGGGAGCGGTCCGCGGGGCTCGGCGGCTCCGCTCCCTCGGTGGCCCGCTGGCTCGGCGACATCCGTACGTACTTCCCCGCCCCCGTCGTCCAGGTGATGCAGCGCGACGCCATCGAGCGGCTCGGCCTGTCCGCGCTGCTGCTGGAGCCGGAGATGCTGGAGGCCGTCGAACCGGACGTGCACCTGGTCGGCACGCTGCTCTCCCTCAACAAGGCGATGCCCGAGACGACCCGGGAGACGGCCCGGGCCGTGGTCCGCAAGGTGGTCGAGCAGCTGGAGGAGAAGCTGGCCGCGCGGACCCGGGCCACCGTCGGCGGCGCCCTCGACCGGTCCGCGCGCACCAGCCGCCCCCGGCACGCCGACATCGACTGGAACCGGACCGTCCGGGCGAACCTGAAGAACTACCTGCCCGAGTACCGGACGGTCGTCCCCGAGCGGCTGATCGGGTACGGCCGTGCGGCCCAATCGGTGAAGAAGGAGGTGGTCCTCTGCATCGACCAGTCGGGGTCGATGGCGGCCTCCGTCGTCTACGCCTCCGTCTTCGGGGCGGTGCTGGCCTCGATGCGCTCGATCGCGACCCGCCTCGTCGTCTTCGACACCGCCGTCGTCGACCTGACGGATCAGCTCGACGATCCGGTGGACGTCCTCTTCGGCACCCGGCTCGGCGGCGGCACCGACATCAACCGCGCGCTGGCCCACTGCCAGTCGAAGATCACCCGCCCTGCCGACACGGTCGTGGTCCTGATCAGTGATCTCTACGAGGGCGGCATACGCAACGGGATGCTGCGGCGGGTGGCGGCGATGAAGGCGGCGGGGACCGAGTTCGTGGCGCTGCTCGCGCTGTCCGACGAGGGCGCCCCCGCCTACGACCGGGAGCACGCCGCGGCCCTGGCGGCCCTGGGCGCCCCGGCCTTCGCCTGTACCCCCGACCTGTTCCCGGAGGTCATGGCGGCGGCCCTGGAGAGGCGCCCCCTCCCGACGCCCTGACCGACGGCCCGACCGGCGCCCTGAGCAGGGGCCCGATCGGAGGCCGATCGGTGGCTCGATCCGTGCCCGACCGGCCCCGGCGGGACATCGGCGGATCGCACGAATGTGCGGCCCGACCCTGAGCGGATCTGTGACAGGTATCACCGCTCAGGTGTGATCTGCGATTTAGGGAGGCAGGTGTCCCGGGGATAACCTGCGGGACGGACATGCCGCGTCCACGGTCACCGTGTGCGCATCCCCTGTGACAGCGCCGTCACGTTGCCCTCCGCGGCACGCCCACGCAGACAACCGCGAATTACTGCGAATCTTTGAAGACAAGGGACGGACGCGCGTGGACCTGTTCGAGTACCAGGCGAGGGACCTCTTCGCCAAGCACGGTGTACCGGTGCTGGCCGGTGAAGTGATCGACACGCCTGAGGCGGCTCGCGAGGCCACCGAGCGGCTGGGCGGCAAGTCTGTCGTCAAGGCGCAGGTGAAGGTCGGTGGCCGCGGCAAGGCCGGCGGCGTCAAGCTGGCCGCCACCCCGGACGAGGCCGTCGCCCGCGCGACGGACATCCTGGGCATGGACATCAAGGGCCACACGGTCCACAAGGTGATGATCGCGGAGACCGCTCCGGAGATCGTCGAGGAGTACTACGTCTCCTACCTGCTGGACCGCACCAACCGCACCTTCCTGGCCATGGCCTCGGTCGCCGGCGGCATGGACATCGAGGAGGTCGCCGCGACGACCCCCGAGAAGCTCGCCAAGGTCCCGGTCAACGCCAACGAGGGCGTCTCCATCGAGAAGGCCCGCGAGATCGTCGCGCTGGCCCAGTTCCCGGCCGACGTCGCCGAGAAGGTGGCCGAGGTCCTGGTCACCCTGTGGGACACCTTCGTCGCCGAGGACGCGCTCCTCGTCGAGGTCAACCCGCTCGCGAAGGTCGTCTCCGGCGACGTCATCGCCCTCGACGGCAAGGTCTCCCTGGACGAGAACGCCGAGTTCCGTCAGCCGTCCCACGAGGAGCTCGTGGACAAGGCCGCCGCCAACCCGCTGGAGGCCGCTGCCAAGGAGAAGGGCCTCAACTACGTCAAGCTCGACGGCGAGGTCGGCATCATCGGCAACGGCGCGGGTCTCGTCATGAGCACCCTGGACGTCGTCGCGTACGCCGGTGAGAACCACGGTGGCGTCAAGCCCGCCAACTTCCTGGACATCGGCGGTGGCGCCTCCGCCGCCGTCATGGCGAACGGTCTCGAGATCATCCTCGGCGACCCGGACGTCAAGTCCGTCTTCGTCAACGTCTTCGGCGGCATCACCGCCTGCGACGAGGTCGCCAACGGCATCGTCCAGGCCCTGCAGCTGCTCAAGGACAAGGGCGAAGAGGTCACCAAGCCGCTCGTCGTCCGCCTCGACGGCAACAACGCCGAGCTGGGTCGCAAGATCCTCTCGGACGCCAACCACCCGCTGGTCCAGCGCGTGGACACCATGGACGGCGCGGCCGACAAGGCCGCCGAGCTCGCTGCGGCTGCGAAGTAAAGGGACGAGGTCACAGACTCACCATGGCTATCTTCCTCAACAAGGACAGCAAGGTCATCGTCCAGGGCATGACCGGTGCCACGGGCATGAAGCACACCAAGCTGATGCTCGCCGACGGCACGAACATCGTCGGTGGCGTGAACCCGCGCAAGGCCGGCACCACCGTCGACTTCGACGGCACCGAGGTCCCGGTCTTCGGCTCGGTCGCCGAGGCGATGGAGAAGACGGGCGCCAACGTCTCCGTCCTCTTCGTCCCGCCGGCCTTCGCCAAGGCCGCCGTCGTCGAGGCCATCGACGCCGAGATCCCGCTGGCCGTCGTCATCACCGAGGGCATCGCGGTCCACGACTCCGCCGCCTTCTGGGCGTACGCGACCGCCAAGGGCAACAAGACCCGCATCATCGGCCCGAACTGCCCGGGTCTGATCACCCCCGGCCAGTCCAACGCCGGCATCATCCCGGGCGACATCACCAAGCCCGGCAAGATCGGTCTCGTGTCCAAGTCCGGCACGCTGACCTACCAGATGATGTACGAGCTGCGCGACATCGGCTTCACCTCCGCCGTCGGCATCGGTGGCGACCCGGTCATCGGCACCACGCACATCGACGCCCTGGAGGCCTTCGAGGCCGACCCCGACACCGAGCTGATCGTCATGATCGGTGAGATCGGTGGCGACGCCGAGGAGCGCGCGGCGGACTTCATCGCGAAGAACGTCACCAAGCCGGTCGTCGGCTACGTCGCGGGCTTCACCGCCCCCGAGGGCAAGACCATGGGCCACGCCGGCGCCATCGTCTCCGGCTCCTCTGGCACGGCGCAGGCCAAGAAGGAGGCCCTGGAGGCCGCCGGTGTCAAGGTCGGCAAGACCCCGACCGAGACCGCGAAGCTGGCCCGCGAGATCCTGAACGGCGCGAAGTAACCCTTCTGCCGTCCGGCGACCTGCGTACGGGCGTGGCCCGCATCCCTTCGGGGGTGCGGCCCACGCCCTTTTCCCGGCGCCCTATTCGCTGAGCGGCGCGAGCCGGGCGGGCCCGGCGGCCGGGTCGTCGCGCAGCTTGTCGTGGAGCTGTCTGCGCTCCTCGGTGAGCTGCTGGGGGCCGCTCAGCGGGGGCACCCCGGACACGCTGACGCCGGGCGAGACCGGGGCCTCGTACCGGGTGGGCGCGGTCGAGAGGGTGTACGAGGTCGCGACCGTGATCATCGCGGTCACGCCGACGACGGCGCGGGTCCAGCGCCGCGTGCGGCGCTCGGCGGTGCCGCGGACGGCGGCCGCCGGGCGCGGCACCAGCGGCACGCCCGGTTCCAGGGCGCCGAGCCGCTGCTCCAGCAGGGCGAGCCGCTCCTCGGGCGGGGCACCGGCCAGTTCGGGGACGCGGGCGGCGAGCTCGTCGTGGGCGTTCAGGAGGCGGATGCCGGCGGTGGGGGTGCTGGCCTCGGTCTCGGCGGCGGTGTCGGGGAGGTCGAGGCCGACGCCGTGGTAGAGCAGCACGGTGCGCCGGTGGATCGGCGACAGCCCCAGCAGGGCGTCCATCAGGATCCGGTCGTCCGGGTCGTCCGGGTCGTCCGGGTCGGCCGCGTCACCCCGGCCGTACCGGCCGTCCGGGGCGTCCGGGTCGCCCGCGTCGTCCGGATCGGCGAGGTCCGGATCGTGGGGGTCCTGGATGCCGCGGCGGAGCCGGTGCCAGGGGGAGAGGGCGTAGTCGTACGCGACCGCGCGCACCCACCCGGCCGGGTCGGGATCGGTGGCGACCTCGGGCCAGCGCGCCCAGGCCTGTTGGAACGCCCGCTCCACGGCCTCGAGGGCGAGGAAGCGGCGCCCGGTCAGCAGGTAGGTCTGCCGGACGAGCCCGGGCGCGGCCTGCCGGTACAGCGCATCGAACGCGCCGCGGGGCCCCGCGGGGAGCTCCTCGGCCGCGTCCGGCCCGCCGTGCGCGCCGGGCGGTTCGGCAACGCGGGGCGACGGACCCCGGTGTGACGGGGGGTCCGCCGGAGGCGGGGGCAGGAAGCGGGTGTTGTCCGGCTCCTCGACGCTCTCTGTCATGCCACACTCCCGGCGATGCCGAAAAAGTACATAAACGTATCTTTAGCGACACAACAGACATTCGCCTATTAACCGCCCATATCGCGTGTCGTTGTGCACCATGACGGGGTGACACAAGTGACCGAACGCGGAACTCCGTTGCGGCCCGGGCCCCGCCACGCCGCGGCCCGGCGGCGGCGCCGCTCGCCCGAGGCGGCCGCCTGCGTGCTGGGCGGCGCGCTGGCCGCCGGGCTGGGGCTCGGTTTCCTCGCCGTGCTCGTCATCGTGCTGTGGATCAGCTCCCCGTACCCCGACAGCGGCCCCGGCGGGGCCCTGCACCTGGCCGCCGGCCTGTGGCTCCTCGCCCACGGCACCGAACTGGTCCGCTACGACACCCTGTCGGGGGTGCCGGCCCCCGTCGGGGTGACCCCGCTGCTCCTCATCGGCCTGCCCGCGCTGCTCATGCGCCGCGCCGGCCGCCTCGGCAGCGCCTCCGGCGACGCACGCGCCGACGCCGGGAACGACGCCGACGCCGACGCCGACGGCGGAGCCGGCGCAGCCGGCAGTGGTGCCGGCGGAGCCGGTGGTGCCGGTGGCGAGGGTGCCGGCGGTGGTCCGCCCGACGGCGGACTGCCCGCGAGCGCCGTCTTCTCCGCGGTGCTCTGCGGGTACCTGGCCGTCGGCTCCCTGGCCACGGCCTACGCGGCCGCCGGCCCGATGCCCGCGAACCCGCTCAGTGCCGCCTGGCACGTCCCGCTCGTCGCGGTGCTCGCCGCCGGCGCCGGGGTGTGGGCCGCCAGGGGCCACCCGGTCGGACCGCTGCCCCGCCGGGTCCCCGCGGCCGTGCGCAGGGCGGTGGCCCGCCCCCGCTACGCGGTCGCACTGCGGGCCGGGGCGGCCGGGGCGCTCGTCCTGGTCGGCGGGGGCGCCCTGCTGGTCGGTTTCTCGCTCGGCTGGCACGGCCGGGCGGTCGAGGACGGGTTCCTGGCGCTGACCAGCGTGTGGTCGGGCCGGTTCGCGGTCCTGCTGCTCGCGCTCGCACTGCTCCCGAACGCGATGGTGTGGGGCGCGGCGTACGCCCTCGGGCCCGGATTCTCCCTCGGCAGCGGGGTGAGCGCCACCCCGCTCGGCTTCGCCGGATCGCCCGCGCTGCCGGACTTCCCGCTGCTGGCGGCGCTCCCGCCGCAGGGGCCGGGGACCCCGCTGACCTGCGCGACCGCGGTGGTTCCGGTGGCGGCCGGGCTGGTGGTCGGCTGGTTCGCGGTACGCAGGCCGCGTGACGTCTCGTACGGGGAGACGGCCCTGACGGCGGCCCTGGGGGCGCTGGTGTGCGGGCTGGTGATGGCCGGCCTCGCGGCGGCCTCGGGCGGCCCGCTGGGTTCGGGCGAGCTGGCGCGGTTCGGGCCGGTGTGGTGGGCGACCGGCGCGGCGGCCTGCTGCTGGACGCTGCTGCCCGCCGTGCCGCTGGCGGTGTCGGTGCACGCCTGGCGGATGCGGCCGGTCCGACGGGCGGAGCCCGCCGAGGACGACGCGTGGCATGCGGCCGGGGTGCGGGAGATCCGCTGGGAGGCGCTGCGGCGGGCGGCGGACACCTTGGTCCCGGACCTCCCGCAGGACCCGGCCGCCCGGCCCGGGGCCCCCGCCGCCGACGACCGGTCCGCGGCTGCCGTCCCGGCGGCCGGGGGCGCCCCGCCGCCCGCCTCCGCACCCGTCCCGGCACCCGCACCGGAACCCGCACCCGCACCCGCGCCCGGTTCTGCGACGGCACCCGATCGGGGAGACGGAGCGGCCAAACGGCCCCGCCCGGTCACCCTCGTGACGGGACTTCACCTGGATTTGGATCAGTTTCCGCCCCCGGTGCGGCAGGTGGCCGCCGCACCGGCGCTGCGGGAACGTCCGGTGCTCCCGGTGGCGGGCGCCCGGGTGCTGCCGCGCCGCAGACCCCCGGCCTGACCGGCTACGGGCGGACCTTCAGGATCTCGCCGAGGGCGTTGTCCGGCAGCAGCGCGTTGCACTGGAGTTCCGCCTGCTTGGTCAGGGCGTCGTCGCGGCAGATGTAGAAGTCCTTGTAGGCGAGCTGTACCCCGTACGAGCCCAGCGCCAGCAGGATCGCCAGGGTGGCCGTCACCAGGCCGCTCACCGCGGCCGCGCGCTGGGGGCCGGCCGCGGGCCCCAACTCCGCGAGCCCGCCCCGGGCCGCCTGCTCCGGGGTGGCGCCGCCGACCGCGCCGCCGTTCGTACCGCCGGCCGCGGCGGCGCCCGTCAGGGCCGCGACCGCGTCCGTCCGCGCCGGGGCGGTCCGGCCGCGCAGGCCGCTGATGCCCCAGTACACCGCGAGCGCGCCGAGCAGCAGTCCCACCGACGGGATCCCGAAGATCCCGAAGAAGAAGCCCCACATGCCGGCGAGCAGCGCGTAGCGGGCGCGCCGCTGGACCGGGTCGGTCGGGTCCCAGCGCGCCGGCCCGCCGGCGCCGCCGCCCGGTCCGCCCGGTCCGCCCGGACCGGACCCCGGGTCCTGGCCCGGGCGCCCGCCGTCGCCGCCGCGCGGTTGCCACGGCTGGTCGGGCCGGCCCTCCGGGGGCGCCGCGAAGGGGTTGTCGTCGGTGGAGGAGTCGGGCTGACGGCGGTCCGGCATCGAGTGCGTTACTTCCCCTGTGTCGTGGACGCCGGCGCGTCCGGCCGGGGCCGGGGCGGCGGCGTCGAAATGCGTCGCGGGTGGTCGTGCGCGGCGCGTCGGGGGTTGCGCGGCCCCCTCAACACCGCACCGTGCGCGGCTTGTATGCCAGACGCTACCCCTCGGCCGTCCCCCCGTCCCGCGGGGGCCGTCCCGTGTGCCGGTATCGTTGCAGGCGGTCGGTGGCTTCGTAGGGTCCCCCGTAAAACAGGGCATCGAAGTTTCGTATGACCATACAAAAACGAACGACGATCTCCGCGAGAAAGGGCCTCCCATGGCCGCCTCCCGCCTGGTCGTGCTGGTCTCCGGCTCCGGCACCAACCTCCAGGCCCTGCTCGACGCCATCGACGCCCACCCCGGCGGAGCCGAGGGCTTCGGGGCCGAAGTCGTCGCCGTGGGGGCCGACCGCGACGACATCGCCGGCCTCGAACGGGCCGAGAAGGCCGGCATCCCCACCTTCGTGTGCGCGGTGAAGGCCCATGCGAGCCGCGCGGAATGGGACGTCGCGCTCACCGCGGCGACCGAGGAGCACGCGCCGGACCTCGTCGTCTCCGCCGGGTTCATGAAGATCCTGGGCAAGACGTTCCTCGGCCGCTTCGGCGGTCGCATCGTCAACACCCATCCCGCCCTCCTCCCGGCCTTCCCCGGGGCCCACGGCGTCCGGGACGCCCTCGCCTACGGCGTGAAGGTCACCGGCTGCACCGTCCACTTGGTGGACGCGGGCGTGGACACCGGTCCGATCATCGCCCAGGGTGTGGTCGAAGTCAGGGACGAGGACGACGAAGCCGCTCTCCATGAGCGCATCAAGGAAGTCGAGCGCAAGCTGCTCGTCGACGTCGTGGGGCGCCTGGCCCGGCACGGCTACCGCATTGAGGGACGAAAGGTAACAATCCAGTGACCGCCGCAGAGAGCAGCACCACCTCGTCGAAGCGACCGATCCGGCGCGCCCTCGTCAGCGTCTACGACAAGACGGGACTGGAAGAACTGGCCCGCGGCCTGCACGAGGCGGGTGTCTCCCTCGTCTCCACCGGCTCCACCGCCTCCCGGATCGCCGACGCCGGCGTGCCCGTCACCAAGGTCGAGGAGCTGACCGGCTTCCCCGAGTGCCTGGACGGCCGCGTCAAGACCCTGCACCCGCGCGTCCACGCCGGGATCCTCGCCGACCTGCGCCTCGACAGCCACCGCGAGCAGCTCGCCGAGCTGGGCGTCGAGCCCTTCGACCTGGTGGTCGTCAACCTCTACCCGTTCCGGGAGACCGTCGCCTCCGGCGCCACCCCCGACGAGTGCGTCGAGCAGATCGACATCGGCGGCCCGTCCATGGTGCGCGCCGCCGCGAAGAACCACCCGTCCGTCGCCGTCGTCACCAGCCCGGCCCGGTACGCCGACGTCCTCGCGGCCGCCAAGGCCGGCGGCTTCGACCTCGGCGCCCGCAAGCGGCTGGCGGCCGAGGCCTTCCAGCACACCGCCGCCTACGACGTGGCCGTCGCCTCCTGGTTCACCAACGCGTACGCCCCGGAGCCGGAGGCCGTGCTGCCCGAGTTCCTGGCCGGCGCCTGGGACCGCAAGGCCGTCCTGCGCTACGGCGAGAACCCGCACCAGGCCGCGGCCCTCTACACCGACGGGCAGCCGGGCGGGCTCGCCAACGCCGAGCAGCTGCACGGCAAGGAGATGTCCTTCAACAACTACGTGGACACCGAGGCCGCCCGCCGCGCCGCCCACGACCACGACGAGCCCTGCGTCGCGATCATCAAGCACGCCAACCCGTGCGGCATCGCGATCGGCGCGGACGTCGCCGAGGCCCACCGCAAGGCCCACGCCTGCGACCCGCTGTCCGCCTTCGGCGGCGTCATCGCCGTCAACCGGCCGGTGACCGTCCAGCTCGCCGAGCAGGTCGCGGAGATCTTCACCGAGGTCATCGCCGCCCCCGCCTACGAGGAGGGCGCGCTCGCGATCCTGTCCAAGAAGAAGAACATCCGCGTGCTGCGCGTCGACGGCAGCCCGCACCAGCCCGGCGACCTCAAGCCGATCTCGGGCGGCGCGGTGCTCCAGCAGAGCGACGTGTTCCAGGCCGACGGCGACGACCCGAAGCACTGGACTCTGGCCACCGGAGAGGCCCTCGCCCCGGAGGAGCTCGCCGAGCTCGCCTTCGCGTGGAAGGCCTGCCGGGCCGTGAAGTCCAACGCGATCCTGCTCGCCAAGGACGGCGCCTCGGTGGGCGTCGGCATGGGCCAGGTCAACCGCGTGGACTCCGCCAAGCTGGCCGTCGAGCGGGCCGGCGCCGAGCGCGCGCAGGGCTCGTACGCCGCCTCCGACGCCTTCTTCCCGTTCCCGGACGGGCTGGAGATCCTGACCGCGGCGGGCGTCAAGGCCGTGGTCCAGCCGGGTGGTTCGGTCCGTGACGAGCAGGTCGTCGAGGCCGCGAAGGCGGCGGGCGTGACCATGTACTTCACCGGCACCCGCCACTTCTTCCACTGAGCAACGGCGCCTACGGCGAAGGCCGCGCCCCGCACCACTGCGGGACGCGGCCTTCGCCGCTCTTGCCACGTTCCCCCGTACGGGGAACTCCCCGCCGGGCTCAGTACCGCGGGCGGTTGAACCAGGCGACGGAGTCCTTGTTGACCGCCGCGACCAGGATCAGCACGCCGATGGCCAGGCCGACCACGCCGCCCACCATGGAGCCGGGGGCGGCCTCGCTGCCCGCGAGGTTGGCGAAGTTGCCGAGGCTGCTCAGGAGGAACAGCACGGAGTAGACGATCGTCGTGACGCGCACGCCGTTGCCGCCCTTGGCGAACTTCGCGGCGAGCACGATCGCCCAGACGGCGAGCGCGATGGAGACCAGGGCGATGGCCGCGATCACGCCGGCCGCGGCGTCGCCGGTGGAGCTGCTGCCGAGCGAGTCGCTGCTGGAGAGGAAGGCGGCGCCCAGCAGGGCGAAGACGCCGACGAGCAGCTGGATGCCCGCGATGATGTAGAGGAACACGCGCGCGGTCTTCAGCAGGCCGGGCATCTGCATCGGCATGCCCGGGTAGCCGCCGGGGCCGGCCGGGTAGCCCGGGTACGCCTGCTGGGGCTGCTGCGGGTAGGCGTAGCCGCCCTGCTGCGGGTAGCCCTGCTGGGGCTGCTGCTGCGGGTAGCCGTAACCGGGCTGGCCCTGCGGCTGCTGCCCGTACGGGTTGTTCGGATCGCCGAAGCTCATCTTGGGGTGTTCCTCCGTGGAAGTGCGGGGACGCACGGCACGCACGGAGGTGGTACTGCTGTTGCGGCCCGCCCCCCGGCACTGCCCGCGGCACTCTTTTTGCTCATCGTCGGCCGACCGGGGCGGACTTGTCCAGCGTCTATTGCAACCGCACCGTCACTTGTTGTGCAAGTGCAACGATTGGTTCAAGCCTGTGACCGTACGGCCGCCCCTTGAGTGGAACCGGGGCCGCCCCATCCGGGAGGATGGACACATGACCGCCCAGATTCTCGACGGCAAGGCCACCGCGGCCGCGATCAAGTCCGAACTGACCGCCCGTGTGGCGGCCCTCAAGGCCCGGGGCGTCACCCCCGGACTCGGCACCCTGCTGGTCGGCGACGACCCGGGCAGCCGCTGGTACGTCAATGGAAAGCACAAGGACTGCGCCGAGGTCGGCATCGAGTCCATCCGCCGCGAACTGCCCGCCACGGCCACCCAGGAGGAGATCGAGGCGGTCGTCCGCGAGCTGAACGAGGACCCTGCCTGCACCGGCTACATCGTCCAACTCCCGCTGCCCAAGGGCATCGACACCAACCGCGTGCTGGAGCTGATGGAGCCGACGAAGGACGCCGACGGCCTGCACCCGATGTCGCTGGGCCGGCTGGTCCTGAACGAGCCGGGACCGCTGCCCTGCACCCCGTACGGCATCGTCGAGCTGCTGCGCCACCACGGCGTGGAGATCAACGGCGCCCACGTCGTGGTCGTCGGCCGCGGCATCACGGTCGGCCGCTCGATCGGCCTGCTGCTCACCCGCAAGTCCGAGAACGCCACCGTCACCCTGTGCCACACCGGTACCCGCGACCTGTCCGGGATCCTGCGTCACGCCGACATCGTCGTCGCGGCGGCCGGCGTCCCGCACCTGGTCAAGCCGGAGGACATCAAGCCGGGTGCGGCCGTCCTCGACGTGGGCGTCAGCCGCGACGAGAGCGGCAAGATCGTCGGCGACGTGCACCCCGGTGTCGCCGAGGTCGCCGCGTGGATCTCCCCGAACCCGGGCGGCGTCGGCCCGATGACCCGTGCCCAGCTCCTCGTCAACGTCGTCGACGCGGCCGAACGGACGGCGACCAGTGCGGGCTGAGCACGACGCCGAGGCGGGAACCGGCGCCGAGGCCGATGCCGGAACCGGGACCGGCGCCGAGGCCGGAACCGGGAACGGCGCCGAGGCCGGGACCGGCGCCGACGGGTCGGCGGAGCAGACCCCGAGGTCACGCCGCTTCCCCTCCGTCACGCAGGACACGGCCCGCCCCGAGGGCGCGGGCCGGGCCGGGCCCGGGGACGCGCTCGCGGCCCGTCAGTGGCCGATGCTCAGCGTGCTCGCCGCGACCGCGATCGGGCTGCTGCTCACCGCGCTGGACCAGCCGCGGGTCGGCTGCCTGGTCATCGGCGTGGCCCTGCTGGGCGCCGCGGTGCTCCGGCGCGTCCTGCCGGACGTGGGCATGCTCGCCGTGCGCTCCCGGTTCACGGACATGATCACGTACGGGCTGCTGGGCGCGGCGATCACGCTGCTCGCGCTGGTGGTCGCGCCCAAGCCGTGGCTGGACGTCCCGTTCCTGGAGGACGCGGTCCGCTTCACCGTCCGCTGACCCGCAGGCAGGTCCGGCGGCCGCCCCACCAGCGGCGCCGGACCCACCGGATCCACCCGTCCGGATGAGCCGGGCGGGCGAATTGCGGGGGCGTGTACGGCTGCTCGCCTTCGAACTCCCGGTCCGTGTGCCACGGACCACACGGACCGGGGGGTTGGGGCCCTTGGGAGTCGGATAGCCTGACGCCGGATGTCTCTTCACGTCAAGATTCGCAGGGAAGCGGCGTCCGCCAGCACATGGGGCAGGGACGCCCCACCCACAGCTGTCTAACGGAGAAGGCCATGACCCGCACTCCTGTGAATGTCACCGTCACCGGCGCCGCCGGCCAGATCGGCTACGCGCTGCTCTTCCGCATCGCCTCCGGTCACCTGCTCGGCGCGGACGTGCCGGTCAAGCTCCGCCTGCTGGAGATCCCCCAGGGCATGAAGGCCGCCGAGGGCACCGCCATGGAGCTCGACGACTGCGCCTTCCCGCTGCTGAAGGGCATCGACATCTTCGACGACCCGAACAAGGGCTTCGAGGGTGCGAACGTCGCCCTGCTCGTGGGCGCCCGCCCGCGCACCGCCGGCATGGAGCGCGGCGACCTGCTCTCCGCCAACGGCGGCATCTTCAAGCCGCAGGGCAAGGCCATCAACGACCACGCCGCGGACGACATCAAGGTCCTCGTCGTCGGCAACCCGGCCAACACCAACGCCCTGATCGCCCAGTCGGCCGCCCCGGACGTACCGGCGGAGCGCTTCACCGCGATGACCCGCCTGGACCACAACCGCGCGATCTCGCAGCTGGCCGCCAAGACCGGTGCCGCCGTCTCCGACATCAAGCGCCTGACGATCTGGGGCAACCACTCCGCCACCCAGTACCCGGACGTCTTCCACGCGGAGATCGCCGGCAAGAACGCCGCCGAGGTCGTGGCCGACGAGGCGTGGCTGGCCGACACCTTCATCCCGACCGTCGCCAAGCGCGGCGCGGCCATCATCGAGGCCCGTGGCGCGTCCTCGGCCGCCTCCGCCGCCAACGCCGCCATCGACCACGTCCACACCTGGGTCAACGGCACCGCCGAGGGCGACTGGACCTCCATGGGCATCCCGTCGGACGGCTCCTACGGCGTGCCGGAGGGTCTCATCTCCTCCTTCCCGGTGGTCTGCAAGGACGGCAAGTACGAGATCGTCCAGGGCCTGGACATCAACGAGTTCTCCCGCGTCCGCATCGACGCCTCGGTGCAGGAGCTCTCCGAGGAGCGCGACGCGGTCCGCGAGCTCGGCCTCATCTGATCCGGACCGATCACGGCGAAGGCCCCGGCGCACTTGCGCGCCGGGGCCTTTCCCGTTCCCTCCGTTCCCCCGGTTCCCCCGTTCCCCGTTCCCCTGTCGGGGGTCGCCTCAGTGGTGCTTGCCCGGGGTGTAGTGGCCGGGGACCATGCGGGTGGTGACGGCGAAGCGGTTCCACACGTTGATCGTCGCGATCACGGCGATCAGCTGGGCGAGTTCCTTCTCCTCGAAGTGCTTCGCGGCCTTCTCGTACACCTCGTCCGGCACGAAGCCGTCCGTCAGCACGGTCACCGCCTCGGTCAGTTCGATCGCGGCGATCTCCTTCTCGGTGTAGAAGTGCCGCGACTCCTCCCAGGCGCTGAGCTGGACGATCCGCTGCAGGCTCTCTCCCGCGGCCAGCGCGTCCTTCGAGTGCATGTCCAGGCAGAACGCGCAGTGGTTCAGCTGCGAGGCACGGATCTTGACGAGCTCCACCAGGAGCGGGTCCAGGCCCTTCTTCGACGCAACCTCCAGGGCGACGATCGCCTTGTAGACCTCGGGCACGTGCTTGGTCCAGCCCATGCGGGGGGTGTGCTCGGGGGCGTAGTCGGTGCTGTGGTCGTGAGTCGTGGTCATGCCCCCACCCTAGGGCGCAGGCGGCCCGCGGATATGGTCCATGTTCATGACGGAATCATGGGCCAATTTCGGGGCCGACCTGCATCTGGACCTGTCCGCCGGGCGCGGCCTGCGGGCCGGTCTCACCGAGGCGTTGCGCGACGCCGCGCGCAGCGGCCGGCTCGCTCCCGGAACCCGGCTGCCGTCCTCGCGGTCGCTCGCCGCCGACCTCGGGATCGCCCGCAACACGGTCGCGGAGGCCTACGCCGAACTGGTCGCCGAGGGCTGGTTGACGGCCCGCCAGGGTTCGGGCACCCGGGTCGCGGAGCGCGCGCGGCCCCGCCGGTCCGCGGTGGCCGCGGCCCGCGTCCGGCCGCCGGCGCTCCGGGGGGCCGCGCACAGCCTGCTGGCCGGCACCCCGGACCTGGGCGGATTCCCGCGCGCGGCCTGGCTGGCGGCGGCCCGGCGGGCGCTGACGGACGCCCCGAACGAGGCCTTCGGCTACGGGATCGACCAGCGCGGCCGGGTCGAGCTGCGCGAGGCGCTGGCCGGCTACCTGGCGCGGGCGCGCGGGGTGTACGCCGACCCGGACCGGATCGTGCTGTGCTCCGGCTTCGCGCACGGGCTGTCGGTGCTGGCGCGGGTGCTGCGGTCGCGCCGGGTACGGGAGGTGGCGGTGGAGGGGTACAGCCTGGGCGAGCACCGCGAGCTGCTGACCCGGGCCGGGCTGCGGACGGCCCCGCTGGCGGTGGACGGGGCGGGCGCCCGCACCCCGGAGCTGTCCGCCGGCGACGCGGGGGCGGTGCTGCTCACGCCCGCCCACCAGTTCCCGACCGGGGTGGCGCTGACCGCGGCCCGGCGGGCGGCGGCGGTCGACTGGGCCCGGACCACGGGCGGGTTGATCCTGGAGGACGACTACGACGGGGAGTTCCGCTACGACCGCCAGCAGGTCGGCGCCCTCCAGGGGCTCGACCCCGACCGGGTGGTGTACCTCGGCACGGCGAGCAAGTCCCTGGCCCCGGGGCTGCGGATGGGCTGGATGGTGGTGCCGCCGGGACTGTTGGAGGAAGTCCTCGCGGCCAAGGGCCGGTTCGACTGGGCGTCGAGCGCCCTGGACCAGCTGACCCTGGCGGAGTTCATCCGTTCGGGCGCGTACGACCGCCACGTGCGCGGCATGCGGCTGCGCTACCGGCGCCGCCGGGACGAGCTGCTGGCGGCGGTGTCGGGGCGGGTCGCCGTCTCGGGCATCGCGGCGGGCCTGCACGCGGTGCTGGACCTCCCGGCGGGGGCGCAGGAGGCGGTGCTGCGGGCGGCGGCCTGGCACGACGTCGCCCTGGAGACCCTGTCCCGCTACGCCCACCCGGACGCGGCGGAGCCGCCGCGGGAGGCCCTGGTCGTCGGCTACGGCACCCCCTCGACGAGCGCCTGGTCCGCGTCCCTGGCGGCCCTGGTGGCCTCCCTGCCCTGACGGTCCGGCGCCGGCCGCGGCACTACGGGGCGCTCCCCGCCGCCGGCCCCGGCCGCGGTTCCGGACCCGGACCCGGCCCCGGCCCCGGCCCCGGCCCCGGGAGTTCGCCGAAGCGGGCCAGGGCCAGCGCTCCGGACACGGCCACGACGAAGCCGAGGACCGCCAGCCAGGTCAGCCCCTCGCGGGTGCGGTCCCCGAGCCAGACGACCCCGACCACCGCGGGGCCGATCGTCTCGCCCAGCACCATGCCCGCCGTGGCCACCGTGACCGAGCCGCGCTGCAGCGCCGAGGTCAGCAGCAGGAAGGCCGCGCCCCCGCCGAGCAGGAGCGCGTACAGGGCGGGGTTGCGCAGTTCGGCGGGGGAGAAGCCGTCGATGAGGCGGACCGCGACCTCCACCACCCCGAAGCCCGTCCCGGCGGCCAGACCCAGGACCAGCGCCCGCGGCCGGTCCGGCAGGCCGCCGCAGAGCGCGCCTACGGCCAGCACCCCGCCCGCGGTCAGCAGCAGGCCCAGCTCCAGTGCGGACGACCCCTGCCCGGGGCCCTCTTCGCCCGCGGACAGCGCCAGCATCGCGAGCCCCGCGCACACCACGCCCACCGCGGACCACTCGGCCCCGCTCAGCCGCATCCGCAGCATCCGCGCCGCGACCACCGCCGTCACCGCGAGGCTCGCGGCCAGGGCGGCGCCCACCGCGTAGATCGGGATGTGCCGCAGGGCGATGATCTGGAGCACGAACCCGGCGGCGTCCAGTCCCAGACCGGCCAGATACCGCCACTGGCGCACGGCGCGCAGCAGCAGCGCGGTGTCCACGCCGGATCCGGACCCGGGCTCGACGGCCCGGGTGCCGACCGCCTGCAGGACCGATGCCGTGCCGAAGCAGACCGCTGCTCCGAGGGCGCAAACCATACCGATCAGCACGAATCGACTCTAGATCATGGAGTCTCGGTGACGGTTTCGACGGCCGGATTCCATCCCTTCGATGCCCCGTTCTAGTCTGTCGGCCATGGACAGCAGCAGTGGCAGCACCACCCGACGCATGCGCTCCGGCGGCGTCGCCCTCGGCGGCATGGGCCTGCTCGCCGCAGCCCTCGTCGCCTGCGGCAGCAGCAGCGAGCCGGACAAGCGCTGCGCCGACCGCGTGACCCTGGAGAAGCTCAACACCAAGGAGTGCAGGAGCGGCGGCCGCGGCTCGTACTACTACGGCGGCACCGTCACCAACAACAGGGTCGGCGGCGGGAGCTTCGACAAGTCGGCCGTCAAGACCGGCGGCATCGGCGGCGGCAAGAGCTCCAGCGGAGGCTGAACCCGTGCAGCGCCACACCATCGAGCCGCGGCCCGACTGGCAGAAGACCGTCGAGGAGCAGGGGCTCGTCTACCCCCTCACCCGCTACCCCGACGACTCCCTGCGCCCGTACTGGGACGAGAGCGCCTACTACTCCTTCTCGCTCCCCGAGGTCGAGGCGCTGGAGAACGTCGTCGAGGAACTGCACGCCATGTGCCTGGCCGCGGCCGCGCACATCGTCGAGCACGACCGCTTCGCCGACCTCGGCATCACCGACCCGAAGCTCGCCGCGATGATCGCCGAGTCCTGGCGGCGCCGGGCCGAGCAGCCGTCCCTGTACGGCCGCTTCGACCTGCGCTACGACGGCTCCGGCAGCCCCGCCAAGATGCTGGAGTACAACGCCGACACCCCCACCTCCCTGGTGGAGGCGGCCAGTCCGCAGTGGTTCTGGATGGAGGAGCGCTTCCCCGGCGCCGACCAGTGGAACTCCCTGCACGAACGTCTCGTCGACGCCTGGCGCCGGCAGGCGGAGCTGCTGCCGCCCGGCCCCGTGCACTTCGCGCACTCCGCGGCCGACGAGCTCGGCGAGGACCTGATGACGGTGGCCTACCTCCAGGAGACCGCCGAGCAGGCGGGCCTGGACACCGAGGCGCTGTCCGTCGAGCAGATCGGCTGGGACACCCTCTCGGGCCGGTTCGTCGACCAGCACCTGCGGTTCATCCGCGGCATCTTCAAGCTCTACCCGTGGGAGTGGCTGGCCGCCGACGAGTTCGGCCCGCACGTCCTGGACACCTACGACCAGGGCGGCGGCTCCGGCACCACCTGCTGGATCGAACCGCTGTGGAAGATGCTGCTGTCCAACAAGGCGCTGCTGGCGATCCTGTGGGAGCTGTTCCCCGAACACCCCAACCTGCTGCCCGCCTACCTCGACGGCCCCCGCGAACTGGCCGACACCACCGGCTTCGCGGCGAAGCCGCTGCTGGGCCGCGAGGGCGCCGGCGTCAGCCTGCACACCCCCGGCGGCGAGCCGTTCACCCCGGCCGAGGGCGAGCGGTACGTGTACCAGGGGCTGGCCCCGCTGCCCGACTTCGACGGCAACCGGGTCGTGCTCGGTGCCTGGGTCGTCGAGGAGGAGGCCGCGGGCCTGGGAATCCGCGAGTCCGCGGGCCCCGTCACGGACGAGTACGCCCGCTTCCTTCCGCACGTCATCCTCTAGTGCCGTCGCCGGGGGTCTGCCGGCCCCGGCTAACCTCGCCGCATGGGTGCGGACATCACGGTCCTGGCGGTCGACTGGGCACACCTCGTGCGGATCCCGCCGGACGAGCGGCTCACCGTGTTGCAGGAGTCGGCGTACCCGGACGACGACGGGGTCGGCGACGCCCCGGTCCTCGACGCCGGCTGGGTGTGGCCGGCCGAGCCGGACAGGTCCTGGCTGGGCCGGTACGAGTTCGCCGGCACGCTCGGCTCGTACAAGCCGCACTTCTGGGCCGCAGAGGCGTGGGAGGACGTCCGGGGCGCCGCCGATCCCGGGCTGCGGGCGGCCCTGGACGCGTTCCTGGGCGCGCTGGTCTGGTCGGGGCCCGATCCCGGGACCGACGCCGAGCACGTGGACCCCGGGCTGTTCCCCTCCCTCGCCCCGCTGTGGCGGTCGGGGCCGCTCATCGCCCGCGGGCCGGACGCGGTGGCCCGGCTGGGCCGCGACTGGCGGGAGGCCGCGATGGCCCTGCCGAGCCTGCGCGAGCCGTACGCGCGCCACGCCGCGGGCCCGGGACGGTGGATCGCGGACTTCGAGGACTTCACCCGGCTGCTGTCGGGCTGGGCCGAGGTGGTCGGGGAGGCCGGGCGGCGCCGGTGGGGGCTGGTCGGGCTGCCGCTCTGACGGCTCCCGCCCGGGCGCGCCCCCGTACGCCGTTCCTCTCCGCCGGCGGACCCTCCGGCGGGCCGGCGCGGCACACCACCGCGGCCGGGCCCGCCGGGGTGGTCGTCAGCCGGCGGCGAGGACCGCGCGCAGCTGGTCCAGGCCCCAGTCCAGGTCCTCCTTGCTGATCACCAGCGGCGGGGCGATGCGGATCGTGGCGCCGTGCGTGTCCTTGACCAGGACGCCCCGTTCCATCAGCCGCTGCGAGACCTCCCGGCCCGTGCCGTGGCCGGGCTCGATGTCCACGCCGGCCCACAGGCCGCGGCCGCGTACGGCGGTCACTGCGCCCCCGCCGACCAGCAGGTTCAGCTCCCGGTGCAGGTGGTCGCCGAGTTCGGTGGCGCGCTGCTGGTACTCGCCGGTCCGCAGCATCGCGATGACCTCCAGGGCGACCGCGCAGGCGAGCGGGTTCCCGCCGAAGGTGGAGCCGTGCTCGCCGGGCTTGAAGACGCCGAGCACGTCCCGGTCGGCGACGACGGCCGAGACCGGCACCACGCCGCCGCCCAGCGCCTTGCCGAGGACGTAGACGTCCGGCACGACCTCCTCGTGGTCGCAGGCGAAGGTGCGGCCCGTGCGGCCCAGCCCGGACTGGATCTCGTCCGCCATGAACAGCACGTTCCGCTCGCGCGTGAGCTCCCGTACGCCCTGCAGGTAGCCGGCCGGCGGCACCAGCACCCCCGCCTCGCCCTGGATCGGTTCCAGCAGCACGGCCACCGTGTTGGAGGTGATGGCGTGGGCGAGGGCGGTGAGGTCCCCGTACGGGACGATCTCGAACCCCGGCGTGTACGGCCCGAAGTGGTCGCGGGCCTCGTGGTCGGTGGAGAAGCTCACGATGGTCGTCGTCCGGCCGTGGAAGTTGTCGGACGCCACCACGATCTTGGCGTGGCCGTCGGGTACGCCCTTGACCTCGTACCCCCACTTCCGGGCGGTCTTCACCGCCGTCTCCACGGCCTCCGCGCCCGTGTTCATCGGCAGCACCATCTCCTTGCCGCACAGTTCGGTGAGGGCGGTGCAGAAGTCGGCGAACCGGTCGTGGTGGAAGGCCCGCGAGGTCAGCGTGACCCGCTCCAGCTGCGCCCGTGCCGCGTCGAGCAGACGGCGGT
The DNA here is from genome assembly GCF_055564695.1 of Streptomyces sp. NPDC029014. Taxonomy (NCBI): domain Bacteria; kingdom Bacillati; phylum Actinomycetota; class Actinomycetes; order Kitasatosporales; family Streptomycetaceae; genus Streptomyces; species Streptomyces sp. NPDC029014. The sequence continues at coordinate 62,216 of NZ_JBVHVT010000031.1, read as the reverse complement.
TGCCGTGGCCGAAGTTGAGCGCCGAGTAGCCCGCGAGCATGTCGAGGTAGCGCCGGCCCTCCACATCGGTCATCCACGCACCCTCCGCGGTCGCCACGACCACGGGCAACGGGTGGTAGTTGTGCGCACTGTGGGCCTCGGCGGCGGCGATGCTCTCTGCAGTGGTCGACACGGGGTCTCCGATCGTCGTCAGCGGGCGGGGAGGGGTGACACGGTGGTGTCCCCTTGTATACGGCTATACGTCGCTCGTATACCGGACGCGGAAACCTTTCCGGTGGCGTGCCCGCTAAGGTGGGCGGTACGCACGGCGACTGGCGCACGGAGAACGAACTCCGGGGGAGTCGTGCGCGCACGACCGCATACAGGGCCGCTCGCCTGGGCCTCGCGGGGACGAGAACCGACATCGACCCCGGAGGAGCCGCCGTGACCGCGCACCGCCACCCCGCCCTGACCGCGACCGATCCCGAACTCGCGTCCTTCGTCGCCGCCGAGGAGCAGCTCCAGGCGCAGACGCTCCGTCTGATCCCCAGTGAGAACTACGTGTCGGCCGCGGTGCTCGAAGCCTCCGGCACCGTCCTGCAGAACAAGTACAGCGAGGGCTACCCGGGCCGCCGCTACTACGAGGGCCAGCAGAACATCGACCGGATCGAGGCGTTGGCCGTCGAGCGGGCCAAGGGCCTGTTCGGCGTCGACCACGCCAACGTCCAGCCGTACTCCGGCTCGCCCGCGAACCTGGCCGTGTACCTGGCCTTCGCGCAGCCCGGCGACACGGTGATGGGCATGGCCCTGCCGATGGGCGGCCACCTGACGCACGGCTGGGGCGTCTCGGCGACGGGCAGCTGGTTCCGCGGCGTGCAGTACGGGGTCACCGCGGAGACCGGGCTGATCGACTACGACGCCGTGCGCGACCTCGCGCTGGCCGAACGCCCGAAGATCATCTTCTGTGGTGGCACCGCCCTGCCCCGCACGATCGACTTCGAGGCCTTCGCCTCCATCGCCAAGGAGGCGGGCTCGGTCCTCGTCGCCGACGTCGCCCACATCGCGGGCCTGATCGCGGGCGGGGCCCACCCCTCCCCGGCGGGCCACGTCGACGTCATCTCCACGACCACCCACAAGACCCTGCGCGGGCCGCGCGGCGCGATGCTGATGTGCCGCGAGGAGCACGCCAAGGCCATCGACAAGGCCGTCTTCCCCGGCCTCCAGGGCGGCCCGCACAACCAGACGACGGCGGGCATCGCGGTGGCCCTGCACGAGGCGGCGCAGCCGTCGTTCACCGCGTACGCGCACGCGGTCGTGGCCAACGCGAAGGCGCTGGCCGCGGCGTTGCTGGAGCGCGGCTTCGACCTGGTGTCGGGCGGTACCGACAACCACCTGATCCTGATCGACCTGACCCGCAAGGAGGTTCCGGGCAAGGTCGCGGCGAAGGCGCTGGACCGGGCGGGCGTCGTCGTGAACTACAACACGGTGCCGTTCGACCCGCGCAAGCCGTTCGACCCGTCCGGGATCCGGATCGGTACGCCGTCGCTGACCTCGCGCGGTCTGACCACGGAGCACATGCCGCAGGTCGCCGACTGGATCGCGCGGGCCGTGGCTGCCGCCGCGGGCGGCGACGAGGTGGCTCTGGCCGCGATCCGGGCCGAGGTCGCCGACCTCATGGCCGCGCACCCGGCGCCGGGCCTGCCGCTGTCCTGACACCGCCCCGGCTCCCCGTCGTCCCGACCCCGCGGGCCGGCTTCCCGGGGGCTCGGCCCCCGGACCCCCGCACCTCGAACGCGGCGCGGCCGGAAGCGGTCGCTCGGCCGGGGCGGGATCCGGCCGCCCGGCTACCGCCCGGTACGTGGACGGGGGCCGGGCCGGGCAGGCCCGCGGGGGTGTGAGCCGTGTCGCACCCCCGCGGGCAGCGCACGGCTTCCGGCCAGTAAACGGCCCGAGCCGGTGCGCGCACCTGAGAGAATGAAGCCATGGCTTCTGATCGTCCTCGCGCGCTCTCCGGCATCCAGCCCACCTCCGGTTCGTTCCACCTCGGGAACTACCTCGGAGCGATCCGCCAGTACGTCGCCCTCCAGGAGACGCACGACGCGTTCTACATGGTCGTCGACCTGCACGCGATCACCATGCCGCAGGACCCGAAGGAGCTCCGGGCGAACACCCGGCTCTCCGCGGCGCAGCTGCTCGCCGCCGGCCTCGACCCGGAGCGCTGCACCCTCTTCGTCCAGAGCCACGTCCCCGAGCACGCGCAGCTCGCCTGGGTCATGAACTGCATCACCGGCTTCGGCGAGGCCAGCCGGATGACCCAGTTCAAGGACAAGTCCGCCAAGGGCGGTGTCAACGCAGCCAGCGTCGGCCTGTTCACGTACCCGATCCTCCAGGTCGCCGACATCCTGCTCTACCAGGCGAACGCCGTCCCCGTCGGCGAGGACCAGCGCCAGCACATCGAGCTGACCCGCGACCTGGCCGAGCGCTTCAACCAGCGCTTCGGGCAGACGTTCACCCTCCCGGCCGCGCACATCGTCAAGGAGGTCGCGAAGATCTACGACCTCCAGGACCCGACGATCAAGATGTCGAAGTCCGCGTCCTCCCCCAAGGGCCTGATCAACCTCCTCGACGAGCCGAAGGCCACCGAGAAGAAGATCAAGAGCGCGGTCACCGACACCGAGGCCGAGATCCGCTTCGACACGGAGAAGAAGCCGGGCGTCAGCAACCTGCTCACGATCTACTCCACCCTGACGGGGGAGACCGTCCCGGCCCTGGAGGCCCGCTACGAGGGCAAGGGCTACGGCGCGCTGAAGACCGACCTCGCCGCCGTGATGGTCGACTTCGTCACGCCGTTCAAGCAGCGCACCCAGGAGTTCCTGGACGACCCGGAGACGCTCGACGCCATCCTGGCCAAGGGCGCCGAGAAGGCCCGTGCGGTCGCCGCCGAGACCCTGGCACAGGCGTACGACCGCCTCGGCTTCCTGCCCGCGAAGCACTGACCCGGCCCCGCCGGAGCACCCGGCGGAGTCCCGGCGGAAGAAGGCCCCTGGCATTCCGGGGGCCTTCGGCCGCACACTGGATCGGCACGGCACGCACACATCCGGCACACGGACGACCAAGGAGAGCTACGTGGGGACCGTAACGCTCGGCGTTTCGATCGCGGTCCCGGAGCCGCACGGCACCCAGCTCCAGGAGCTGCGCGCAGGCTTCGGTGACGCCGCCGCGCACGGCATCCCCACGCACGTCACCCTCGTCCCGCCCACCGAGGTGGACGCGGACCGGCTGCCGCAGATCAGGGCCCACCTCGCCGAGGTCGCGGAAGCCTTCGGGCCCTTCGCGATGCGGCTGGAGGGCACCGGCACCTTCCGCCCGCTCTCCCCGGTCGTCTACGTGAAGGTCGCCGAGGGCGGCGCGGGCTGCACCCGCCTCCAGGGCCTGGTCCGCGACCCCGCCGGGCCGCTCGACCGGGAGCTGGCGTTCCCGTACCACCCGCACGTCACCGTCGCCCACGGGATCTCCGAGGAGGCGATGGACCTGGCCTTCGCCGAGCTCGCCGACTACGCGGCCGGGTGGATGTGCACCGGCTTCGCGCTCTACGAGCAGGGCTCGGACGGGGTGTGGCGCAAGCTGCGCGAATACCCTTTCGGCAGCGGCGCGGCGGGCACCGTCCCGGCGCAGGCCGGCGCCCCGGCCGATGAGGCCGTCGCGGACACCTCCGTACAGCAGCCCTGACGCGGCTCCTGCCGCAGCGGCCGCAGGACCCGGCGGGCCCGGAATCCGATCGAGCGCAGGACCAGCTGGTGGAACGGGCGAAGACCGTGGCGGAAAGTCACAATCGACGACCGTAGTCCCAGAAGGTCGCAATCCCGGCGATTTGCGTCGGCTCCTTTACGGTGAGCCCATGGACTGGCTGAAGAACCTCCCGGTGGTCGGCCCGGCGGCCACCCGGCTGATGCAAACCCATGCATGGCGCTCGTACGAACGCCTGGACCGCACCCACTGGACCCGGCTCGCCGCCGCGATCACCTTCATCAGCTTCGTCGCGCTCTTCCCGCTCCTCGCCGTGGCCGCCGCCGTCGGCGCGGCCCTGCTCAGCCAGGAGCAGCTGGACCGGCTCCAGAAGACCCTCGCCGAACAGGTCCCCGGCATCTCCGACCAGCTCAACATCGCCGGTCTCGTCGACAACGCGGCCACCATCGGACTCGTCGCCGGCGCCTTGCTGCTCCTCACCGGCATCGGCTGGATCGGGAGCATGCGGGAGTGCCTGCGCGCCGTCTGGGAGAAGGACGACGAGGGCGAGGAGAACGCCCTCGTCCGCAAGGGCAAGGACACCCTCGTCCTGCTCGGCCTCGGCGCCGTCGGCCTGGCCTCGGCCGCCGCCTCCATCATCGGCGCCACCGCCGTCGGCAAGTTCGGCGGCTGGCTGGGCATCCCCCAGCAGGGCGCGGGCGGCGTGGTCCTGCGCACCGCGGCCTTCCTGGTCGGCGTGGTCGCCGCGTTCCTGGTGCTGCTGTACCTGCTGACCCTGCTGCCCGGGGTGGAGCCGCCGCGCCGCAGCCTGATCCAGGCCGCCCTCATCGGCGCGGTCGGCTTCGAACTGCTGAAACTGCTGCTCGGCGGCTATATGCGGGGCGTCGCCACGAAGAGCATGTACGGGGCCTTCGGCGTGCCGATCGCCCTGCTGCTCTGGATCAACTTCACCGCGAAGCTGCTGCTGTTCTGCGCGGCCTGGACGGCGACCCGTCCCCGCCCCGCGGACGGGGGCGAGGCCGAGGGCGGGAACGGGCACGGGCACGAGGCCGAGCCCGGGGGCGGGCAGGGGGCCGGGGGCCGGGGCGCGACCGAGAACTGACCCTCCCGGCCCGGCTCAGGGCACGTCGGTTCCGGCCCGCTCCTCGCGGCGGCCGCGTACCGCCAGCGGCCAGCGCCGGTTGACGGCGTACGCCCCGACCGCGACGACGGCCAGCGCCCCGCCCGCGACGCCGAGCGCGGTGCCGAGCCCGCCGCCCCCGCCGGCGCCGTCCGCCGACGGGTCCCGGTCGTGCGACTGGGCGGGGGAGCCGTGCGGGGAGCTGTCGGCGCCGTGGGGCGGCACCAGCTCCCCGACCGGCTTGACCTTCCCGGCCGCCGCGAAGCCCCAGTCGAGGAGCTGGGCGGTCTCCTCGTAGACGGAGTTCGCCCCGCCGTCCGTGTTCATCACCGTGACCAGCAGCTTCTTGTCGCCGTGCTGGGCGAGGCCGGTGAAGGTGGCCCCGGCCATCGTCGTGTTGCCGTTCTTCACCCCCGCGATGCCCTTGTACGGGGTGAGGCCGCCGGCACCGGTCATCAGCCGGTTGGTGTTCTGGATCTCGAAGAACTCGCGCGGCTTGCCCGTCTCCTGCTCGCCGGGGAACCGGGCGCTGGCCGTGCCGCAGTACTCGCGGAAGTCCTGCTTCTGCAGGCCGGAGCGGGCGATCAGGGTGAGGTCGTACGCGCTCGACACCTGCCCGGGGGCGTCGTACCCGTCGGGCGAGACGACGTGGGTGTCGAGGGCCTGGAGTTCCTCGGCGTGCGCCTGCATGTCCCGCACGGTCTTCTCGATGCCGCCGTTCATGGCGGACAGCACGTGCACGGCGTCGTTGCCGGACCGCAGGAACACCCCGAGCCACAGGTCGTGCACGGAGTACTCCAGCTCCTCCTTGATGCCGACCAGGCTGGAGCCGGCCCCGACACCGGCCAGCTCCTGCTCGGTGACCTTGTGGAGCCGGTCCTTGGGGAGGCCGGGCAGCAGCGTGTCGGCGAAGAGCATCTTCATCGTGGAGGCCGGGGGCAGCCGCCAGTGCGCGTTGTTCGCCGCGAGGACCTCCCCGGTCTCGGCGTCGGCCACGATCCACGACCGTCCGGTCAGGTTCGCCGGCAGGGTGGGCGCCCCGGCGAGCGGATTGACCTGCACGCCCGGCTTGCCGAGCAGGGCCCCGCCGACGGTCGACATCGACGCGGGCGGTGCGGGCGCGCCCGGTGCCTGTTGCGGCTGCCCCTTGCCGTCGGCCGGGGGAGTGGGCGAGGCGTGCGCGGGCACCGTGAGGAGGGCGGGGGCCAGGAGCGCGGCGGAAAGGACCGCCATCGCGGTCTTCTTGGCAGACACGCAGGTGAACGTACATGCAGATGGGCATGCCACCGCCGGGGACCGGCCAAGTCGGCCCAACCACCGCCGGGACAGCCCACCCCGGCGCGTCCGTCCTGGGGACCGAACCGATACTGGTCGCATGAAACTCAGCCGTGCTGCTTCCTGGTTCCTGCTCGCCTTCGGCGTGTGGAGCTGGTTCATCTGGGTGTCTTTCGTCCGGAACCTGTGGAAGGACAGCAGCGGTATGGCTTTCGACGCGGCGGGCGAGCCCACCGCGTACTTCTGGGTACACCTTCTCCTGGCCGTGACGTCCTTTCTCCTGGGGACGGCCGTTGGTGTGATCGGGCTGCGCGGGGTGCTGGCACTGCGCCGTGAGTCGCGCGGCGGGCCGCAGCAGTGACCGTCGTGCTCTTCGCCGTCGTCGCCCTGCTCGTACTGGCCCTGTTGGGGCTGGTCCACCGGTGGTTGTGGGTCCGCCTGGTCCGCGACACCACCCGCCCCGGGAGCCGGGCCCGCACGGTGGGCACCGTCCTCGCCGTCGTACTGCCGCTGCTGTCGCTGGCCGCCCTGACCGCGGGCCGCGCCGGGGCCCCCTTCGTGCTGGAGCAGGTGGTGGCCTGGCCGGGCTACCTGTGGCTGGCCGTCCTGCTGTACCTGAGCATGGCCCTGCTGGTCGCGGAGCCGGTCCGGGCCGTGCTCCTGCGCCGCCGCCCGGCGGGCGGTCCGCAGCCGGGGCCGGCGGCCCAACGGGCGCGCGAGCCGCAGCCGCAGGCCTCCGCCCCGGTCGGGGCCGCGGCGCAGGCCGCCCCCGAGCCGGGCCCGGCGGCACCCGCGCCGGAAGGGCCGTCGGGGCCGTCCGGGCGGTCGGGGGAGTCCTCGGAGAAACCCTCGGAGGAGAGCTCGCAGGAGCCGTCGGAGGCCGGGATCGGCCGGCGGCTGTTCGTCGCCCGCGCCGTCGCCGGCGTCGCCGTCGCAGCCGCCACCGGGACCGTCGGGTACGGGACGTACGGGGTGATGCGCGGGCCGCGCGTGAAGCGGGTGCAGGTCCCCCTCGCCAAACTGCCCCGCGCCGCCCACGGCTTCCGCATCGCCGTCGTCAGCGACGTCCACCTCGGGCCCGTCCTCGGCCGGGCGCACGCCGCCCGGATCGTCGAGACCGTCAACCGCACCCAGCCCGACCTCATCGCCATCGTCGGCGACCTCGTCGACGGCGACGTGGCCGACCTCGGCCCCGCCGCCGAACCCCTGGCAGGACTGCGGGCGAGGCACGGCGCGTACTTCGTCACCGGGAACCACGAGTACTTCTCCGGGGCGCAGCAGTGGATCGACCACGTCCGCGAGCTCGGCCTGACCCCGCTGGAGAACGCCCGCCGCGCCCTGCCGCACTTCGACCTCGCCGGGGTCAACGACGTCCAGGGCGAGCGGGAGGGCAGCGGCCCGGACTTCCGCGCGGCCCTCGGGGACCGGGACCGGTCCCGCGCCGCGGTGCTCCTCGCCCACCAGCCGGTGGTCATCCACGACGCCGTCCGCCACGGCGTCGACCTCCAGTTGTCCGGGCACACCCACGGCGGGCAGATGTGGCCCGGCGAGTACCTCGCCGAGCTGGCCAACCCGACCGTCGCCGGCCTCGAACGCTACGGGGACACCCAGTTGTACGTGTCCCGCGGAGCCGGCGCGTGGGGGCCGCCGGTCCGGGTCGGCGCGCCCTCGGACATCACCGTCGTCGAACTCGCCTCGTACCAGGCCTGACCGGACGGCGCCGGCAGCCGCTCAGCCGCCCGCCAGGCGCCGTTCCAGGCCGTCGAGGACGAGGTCCAGCCCGTAGTCGAACTCGGCCCCGTGGTCGTACCCGGGCTGCATGACGTGCTCCCGGGCGAACTCGGCCAGGTGCGGGTACTCCCGGGCCGGGAACTGCGCGAGGAAGTCGACGACGGCCTCACCCACGTCCTGTGGTTCGAACGGCAGGGCGGCCTCGGTCAGGGCGAACCCGTAGACGTAGCTGTCCAGCAGCGAGAACGCGTGCGCCGCGAGCGCGAAGGGGAAGCCGCCGCCCCGCAGGGTGGCGATCACCGCGTCGTGGTGCCGGAGCGTGGCCGGGCCCGGGTGGGCGCGCGAGTCCATCACCGCGGTCGCCCAGGGGTGGCGGCGCAGTACGGCCCGGGCCGAGTGGGCGCGGTGGCGCAGCGCGGTCCGCCAGTCGGTGCCCTCGGGCGGCAGGTCGATCTCGGCGAAGACGGCGTCGACGATGCCGTCGACGATCGCCTCCTTGTTGGGCACGTGGTGGTACAGCGACATCGGTTTGACGCCGAGCTCCTGCGCCACGGACCTGATCGTCAGCGCGGTGATGCCGCCCTCGTCCGCGACGCGGACCGCCGCGGCGAGCACCCGTTCGCGGCTGAGCGGAACCTGCTTCGCCATATCGCCTTCCGTCCGGACGCCTCATGGATTTCCTGCTGCCCGGAGGCTACCGTACTAAGTAAGTCGTACTTAGTACGGAAGAGAGGCGGGCGGAATGGACCTGATGAAGGCGGTCGTCCAGGAGGGCTACGGCCCCCCCGAGGTCCTGCGGCTGGCGCAGCTCCCGCGGCCCTCCGCCGGGAAGGGCGAGGTGCTGCTCCGGGTCGCCGCGGCCGGCGTCGACCGGGGCACCTGGCACCTCATGGCGGGGCGGCCCTACGCGGTGCGGCTGGCCCTCGGACTGCGCCGGCCGCGGAACCCGGCGGTCGGGCAGGACGTGGCGGGCACGGTCGTCGCGGTGGGGCCGGGCGTGACCGGCTTCGCGGAGGGCGACGCGGTGTACGGCGTCGCGTCCGGCTCCTTCGCCGAGTACGCGGTCGCCCGCGCCGACCGGATCGTGCACAAGCCGGCCCGGCTCGGCTTCGAGGAGGCCGCCGTGGTGGCGGTCTCCGGGCTCACCGCGCTCCAGGGCCTGCGGGACGCGGGCCGGGTCCGGCCGGGGCAGCACGTCCTGGTGATCGGCGCGTCGGGCGGGGTGGGGACGTACGCCGTGCAGGTGGCCAAGGCCCTGGGGGCCGAGGTGACCGGGGTGTGCAGCACGGCCAAGACGGAGCTGGTCCGCTCGATCGGCGCGGACCACGTGGTCGACTACACCCGCACCGACTTCGCGGCCGGCGGCCCGCGCTACGACGTGGTCCTCGACATCGGCGGCAGCAGCAGCCTGTCCCGGCTGCGCCGGGCCCTCGCCCCGCGCGGGACCCTCGTCATCGCGGGCGGCGAGGACGCCGGGGACTGGATCGGGCTCGGTCGGCAGTTCCGGGCGGTCGTGCTGTCGCCCTTCGTGCGGCAGCGGCTGACGATGTTCGTCGCGAAGACCCGGCGGGCCGACCTCGAAGCGCTGAACGAGCTCGTGGAGGCCGGGCGGCTGACCCCGGTCGTGGGCGCCACCCACCCGCTGGCCGACGTACCCGAGGCGGTACGCCGCCTGGCGGCGGGTCAGGCCCGTGGCAAGACCGCCATCACGGTCCGCCCGGCGGAACCGGCGCGCCCCTAGGACTTGGGCGCCGTCTCCGTCTCCGTCCCCGGCTCCGGGGCGGGGTCCGAGGCGCGCTTCTTCTTCGACACGGCCGTCTGCGCCATGCCGGGCAGGAAGTCCGCGAACAGCTCGTGCAGTTCGCGGACCAGCGGGCGCAGCACCCGGAAGCGGGCCAGGACGATGCCGCGGGCGGTGAGCTGGGCGCCGCGCTCGGCGAGCCGCCGGGTCTTGACGCTGTCGGGGGACCGGTCGAAGACCCAGTACAGGACGAGCCCCATGTGCGAGAGCCACATCAGCTCGGGCAGCACGTCGACGAGTTCGTCCGGCACCTTGGTCTTCGCGCCGGCCAGGACCTCGCGGTGCATGTCGATCGCGAGTTTGCGGGCGGGCTCGGACTCGGGGGAGAAGGGGCTGAGCGGGCTCTCCGGGTCGGCGGCGTTCTTGAAGAACTGCGAGGCGAACTCGTGGTACGGCGCCGCGATGTCGAGCCAGCTCAGCAGTACGCCGGCGAGCCGCTTCTGCAGGTCGGTCTCGTTGTCCAGGATGGGCCGGACCGCCGCCTGGTGGGCGGAGCCGATCCGGTCGTAGAAGCCCTGGACCAGGTGTTCCTTCGACTCGAAGTAGTAGTAGGCGTTGCCGACCGAGACTCCGGCCTCCTTGGCGATGGCCCGCATGGTCGTCTTGTCGAAGCCGCGCTCCTGGAAGAGGCGGAGCGCGGTTTCGAGGATGAGCGTGCGGGTCTGCTCGCTCTTGGGAGCCTTCTGATCAGTCACGGTGTCCGAGCCTATCGGGGTGCGGGGCAGTGCTCGCCACAGGCGGGTGCCTCCGCGCCCGGTCCGGGCTCCGAGCCGGGCTCCGAGCCGGGCTCCGAGCCGGGTTCGGTCCGTACGGCCTGCCGCCAGGCGGAGGCGGTGTACATGGCGCCCCGGGCGAAGGGCCGGCCCGCCGGGGTGGCGAGCCAGTTCGCCTTCGGCCGGTGCTCGGCCAGCGCCCACAGGCAGACGATGAAGGCGTCGGTGCCGGTCCACACCTGGCCCGCGTCCCCGACCACGGTGATCTCGCGGAGCGTCGAGGCGTGGTCGAGGCCGGGGAACCGCCGCCGCGCCTGCGCGGACCCGGCCGGCACGAGCCGGAGCGGGACCAGCCACGGCTGCCCGAGCAGCCAGTGCCGGATGTGGACGCACAGCGGGCAGTCCGCGTCGTACAGGACGGTCAGGTGCCGGGTGGCGGTAGCCCCTGTTGCCGGTGCCATCGTCAGGCTCCGGCAGCCGGAGCGGTCCAGGCCTGCGGTGCGACCGGCGGCGTCTGCTGGCGCTCCATGATCCCGCGGCGGCGCATCTTGTTCAGCACCCACACGTTGCCGAGGTGCATGACGCCGAGGACGAGCAGGACGACGCCGAGCTTGACCGAGAGGACCTCGAAGAGCGTGCGGGCGGAGTCGATGGTGTCGGCCGACCGCAGGTAGAGGGTCACGAAGCCGATGTTGACGAGGTAGAAGCCGACCACCAGGAGGTGGTTCACGGCGTCCGCGAGCTTCTCGTTCCCGTTCAGGACGTCGGCGATGAAGACCCGTCCGTTGCGGCTGAGCGTCCTGGCGACCCAGATGGTCAGGCCGATGCTGATGAGCAGGTAGATGACGTATGCGACGACGGTGAGGTCCATGCCCTCGCCCCCCTTGAACGTGTTCAACTCGTTGGCAGGACTGACTGTAGACCTCTTTTTGAACAGGTTCAAGCCTGTTGTGCGGGGGCGGCCCGGAGCTGTTCACGGCCCGGGGAGCCGTGTCGCGCGGGGGCCGGACGGGTCACCCGTCGGGGGCGCCCGCCCGATGCCGAGGTGGTCCCTCAGCGACCGACCGCCGCCTGCGGAAATCCCCCGGACGGCCACTGTCGGCGCCCGGGGGTACGCTCCAGGGCAGGCGGGTTTGACGACGGGTCAGGGGGCATCATGGGGTACGACCCCGTACACACCGACGAAGTGCGCCGCGTCATCGCCGGGGGCGGCGCCGCCGAGGAGCTCGCCGCCGCGCTGTTGGAGGCGTCCTTCCGCCGCCAGTTCAACTACCGGGACGATCTCGTGGCGCAGGTGCTCGCCGACCTGTGCGCCCGCCCCGCCCCGGCGCGCCGACGCCTCAGGGACGCCTTGGCCGGACACTTCCGCACCGCCGACGCGGACACCGAGCCGGGGAGGCACCTGCTGGCCCTGGTCGCCCTCATCGGCCGGGGCCTGTCCGAGGAGGTGCTCGTCACCGAGCGGCGGCGGCAGCTCGACACGGTCGGCGTCTGGTGGCGCACGAGCTACTCGGCCTGGGAGCGGGCGCTGGTGGACGGTGAGCTGGCCGCCGGGCGGAACCTGGCGCCCGTCGTCGTCGCCACCCTGCGCCGCAGCCACCTGTCGCCCTACTACTGCGAGGGCCTGGACGCGGTCGTCCCCAAGCTCGCCGGGCCGGTGCTCAACGTCGGCGAGGCCTGGGCGGACCGGGCCCTGGCCGACGGGGAGCGCTGGCAGCCGCTGCTGGCCCACGCGATGACCGCCACCGCCGTCAGGCCCTCCGCCCGCTGGGAGCGGACCGCCCGCTCGCTGTGCGACGCCGTCGGCGCCGGGCCGGTGCGCGAGCAGGTGCTCGGCTGGCTGGAACTCGTGGGAACGCCGCGGACCGTGCCGCTGGTCGAGGAAGGGGGGTACGAGCCCGACGCCAACGCGATGTGGGACCCGCACAACGCCACCGCCCTGCGCGGGCTGGCCTGGATGCTGGCCGTCCTGCCCCCGCACCCCGATTCCGTGCCCGCCCTCGGTCGCCTCGCCGAGGCCGCGCTGTGCTGGCTGGAGGGGCACGGGGCCCTGCGCCCGAGGGTTGCGGGCGCCTGCATCACGGCACTGGCCCGTACCGACGGCGAGCCCGCCCTCGCCGAACTGGCCCGGCTGGCCGGCCGTGTCACCCACAAGCCGACCCGCAAGCTCCTCGACGCGGCGCTGGAGTCCCGCACGGCATCCCGGGATCCGGCCGGGAGCAGCTGACGGAGGGTTAGGGATTCGGCTGCTGATCGCTCATGCGGCCGTTACGCAGAACCTGGCCACCGAGACCCTCCCGGCCGCACTACCCCGCTCCGTCCCTGCGCCCACCGGCCGCGAGGATCTCGGCGACGTCCAGGGTGACCTTGGCGCCGATCGACTCGGGCAGGGTGACGAGCTCGCCGGGCGCATGGACGCGGTGCGTGCCGTACCCGTCGGCGGTCGGGTCGGTGAGGACGTGCAGGCGGTTGTGCCTGCGGTCGACGATCACGTACACCGGGACCTTGGCGTCTGCGTAGGCGGTGACCTTGGTGCGCAGATCGGCCTGGTAGTTGGAGGAGGTGACCTCCAGGACCAGGCGGAAGACGACGGGGTCGTAGCAGTTGTTCTCGACGAGGTACTCGTCCGCGTCGGCGTCGACGATGCAGAGATCGGGGATGGCGTAGTCCGAGGGGCCGGCAGGCAGCCACAGGCCGATGCCCTGGTGCACCTCCGTCTCGCCGTCGTCCAGGCCTGCGGCCAGGAAGGGACGGTCGAGCTTCTTGACGGCCCTGGAATGGGCCAGGTCGGCTGGCGGAGTCACGACGATGACGCCTCCGATGATCTCGACGCGGTAGCCGGGGTTCCGCTCCATGAGCCGGTTGGCCTCGTCGAGGAGGGACCGGTCGCCGTAGGGCTGCTCAGCGGGTGCTGCGGACATCACGTGCCTCCCGTGGGCTGCTGTCGAGGGCATCATCGTAGGACGCGGACCCCTCCGGCGGCCGCATTCCGCGCCCTCACCCGAACGGGCGAGGGCCTCCGCCAGCTCGGGCTCGGGTCAGGTCCGCGGTCAGTTCGAGGCCCTTGGCGGGACCGTCGGGGACGGCCGTGGGGGTGCCGTAGGCCGCGGTGGTCTTCGTGGCGTACACGCCCTTCTCCGGATCCGGGCAGCTGAACACGGTCACGGTGCCCTCGATGATCTCGGCCCGGTAGCCCTCCGGGAGGTCCATCGCCTTCCAGGCCTGCCAGAGGACCTCGTCGAGGCCCGGGTCGTCCGGCGCCCCGTGGGCGAGAGCAGACATGAGAAGCACCCCCGGTACGAGCAGCATCGGCGACGCTACTCCCTCCGGGCGGCCGCCCGGCCCGATGAAAGGTTCATCCCGTCGGGCGTTCACCCGCGGGGGTCGGTACGGCGCGAGGGCCCCGCGCCCGGGGTGAACCGGGTGCGGGGCCCTCGTGTGTGCAACGCGGGTGACCGGAGGGTCAGAAGCGGCGGGTGATCAGGGCGCGCTTGACTTCCTGGATCGCCTTCGTGACCTCGATGCCACGGGGGCACGCGTCCGTGCAGTTGAAGGTCGTGCGGCAGCGCCACACGCCGTCCTTCTCGTTCAGGATCTCCAGGCGCTGCTCGCCGGCCTCGTCACGCGAGTCGAAGATGAAGCGGTGCGCGTTGACGATCGCCGCCGGGCCGAAGTACTGGCCGTCGTTCCAGAACACCGGGCAGGAGGAGGTGCAGGCCGCGCACAGGATGCACTTCGTCGTGTCGTCGAAGCGCTCCCGGTCCTCCGCCGACTGCAGGCGCTCGCGGGTCGGCTCGTTGCCCTTGGTGACCAGGAACGGCATGACGTCCCGGTACGCCTGGAAGAAGGGCTCCATGTCGACCACGAGGTCCTTCATCACGGTCAGGCCCTTGATGGGCTCGACGGTGATGGGCTTCTCCGGGTTGATGTCCTTGATCAGCGTCTTGCACGCGAGGCGGTTCTTGCCGTTGATCCGCATCGCGTCGGAGCCGCAGATGCCGTGCGCGCAGGAGCGGCGGAAGGTGAGCGTGCCGTCCAGTTCCCACTTGATCTTGTGGAGACCGTCGAGCACGCGCTCCTTCGGGTCGATCTCGACCTGGAAGTCCTGCCACTCGGCCTGGTCGGAGACCTCGGGGTTGAAGCGGCGGATCCGGAAGGTGACCGTGATGTACGGGGAGGCGGCAGACGCCGAGGGACCGGTCTCCGCCTTTTCGAGGGTCGGGGTGGCCATCAGTACTTACGCTCCATCGGCTGGTAGCGGGTGGTGACGACGGGCTTGTAGTCGAGCCGGACGGAGTCCTTGCCGTCGGCCGCCACCTCGCGGTACGCCATGGTGTGGCGCATGAAGTTGACGTCGTCGCGGTTCGGGTAGTCCTCGCGGTAGTGACCGCCGCGGGACTCCTTGCGGGCCAGGGCCGAGACGGCCATGACCTCGGCCAGGTCGAGCAGGTTGCCCAGCTCGATGGCCTCCAGCAGGTCCGTGTTGAACCGCTTGCCCTTGTCCTGGATCGAGACGTTCTTGTAGCGCTCGCGCAGCTCCGCGATCTTCTCGACCGCGGTCTTGATGGTCTGCTCCGTGCGGAACACCGACACGTTCGCGTCCATCGTCTCCTGCAGCTCGTTGCGCAGGTCGGCGACCCGCTCCGAGCCGGTGGAGTTGCGCAGCCGCTCGACCAGGTCGACGACGACCTCGGCCGGGTTCTCCGGCAGCTCGACGTAGTCGGACGTGGCGGAGTACTCGGCGGCGGCGATGCCCGCGCGGCGACCGAAGACGTTGATGTCCAGCAGCGAGTTGGTGCCCAGGCGGTTGGCGCCGTGCACCGACACGCACGCGACCTCGCCGGCCGCGTACAGGCCGGGGACGACGGTGGTGTTGTCCGACAGGACCTCACCCTCGACGTTGGTCGGGATGCCGCCCATGGCGTAGTGCGCGGTGGGCTGGATCGGGATCGGGTCCGTGTAGGGCTCGATGCCGAGGTAGGTGCGCGCGAACTCCGTGATGTCCGGGAGCTTGGCGTCCAGCTGCTCCGGCGGCAGGTGCGTCAGGTCCAGGTACACGTGGTCGCCCTCGGGACCGCAGCCGCGGCCCTCGCGGATCTCCGTGTAGATGGAGCGGGACACGACGTCACGGGACGCGAGGTCCTTCATGACCGGCGCGTACTTCTCCATGAAGCGCTCGCCGTCCTTGTTGCGGAGGATGCCGCCCTCGCCGCGGGCGCCCTCCGTCAGCAGGATGCCCATGCGCCAGATGCCCGTCGGGTGGAACTGGAAGAACTCCATGTCCTCCAGCGGCAGGCCGCGCCGGTAGCAGGCCGCCTGGCCGTCACCGGTGAGGGTGTGCGCGTTGGAGGTCACCTTGAAGAACTTGCCGTTGCCGCCCGAGGCGTAGACGACGGCCTTCGCCTGGAAGATGTGGATCTCACCGGTGGCCAGCTCGTACGCGACCACGCCGGCGGACTTCTTGACGCCGTCGACCTCGGTGATCAGCTGGTCCAGGACGTAGAACTCGTTGAAGAACTCCACGCCCTCCTTGACGCAGTTCTGGTACAGCGTCTGGAGGATCATGTGGCCGGTGCGGTCCGCGGCGTAGCAGGACCGGCGGACCGGGGCCTCGCCGTGGTTGCGCGAGTGGCCGCCGAAGCGGCGCTGGTCGATGGTGCCGTCCGGGGTGCGGTTGAACGGCAGGCCCATCTTCTCCAGGTCGAGGACGGCGTCGATGGCCTCCTTCGCCAGGATCTCGGCGGCGTCCTGGTCGACCAGGTAGTCACCGCCCTTGACCGTGTCGAAGGTGTGCCACTCCCAGTTGTCCTCCTCCACGTTGGCCAGCGCGGCGGCCATGCCGCCCTGCGCGGCGCCCGTGTGGGAGCGGGTGGGGTACAGCTTGGTCAGCACGGCGGTGCGGCTGCGCTTCGTCGCCTCGATGGCGGCGCGCATGCCCGCGCCACCGGCGCCGACGATGACGGTGTCGTACTTGTGGATCTTCATGAGATGTGTCGCCTCAGCCCCGTTGCCTAGCGGATGTTCGGGTCGAAGGTGAAGATCACCAGCGTGCCCAGGAGGATGGTGAACACCGTGGCGGTGTAGAGCAGGCCCTTCAGCCACAGACGCGTGTTCGCGCGCTCCGCGTAGTCGTTGATGACGGTACGCAGGCCGTTGGCGCCGTGCAGCATCGCCAGCCACAGCATCAGCAGGTCCCAGACCTGCCAGAACGGGGACGCCCAGCGGCCGGCCACGAAGGCGAAGCCGACCTTGGACACGCCGCCGTCCAGCACCAGCTGGATCAGCAGGTGGCCGATGACCAGGACGACGAGGACGATGCCGGACAGGCGCATGAAGAGCCATGCGGCCATCTCGAAGTTGCCGCGGGTCGAACGCGGGGTCTTAGCGGTGCGCTTGCGCGGTGCCTCGATGTACGGCGCCGGGTTGTCGACGTCGTAGAGGCTCACGCCCTCCACGTCGCCGATGGCCTGAGCGGAAGAAGTGTCAGAAGACATGCGCGTCACTTCCCGAACAGTTCGAGGTAAGCGTGGCCGAGGACGGGGTACAGCGCCCCGACCATCAGCACCAGCCAGATCGCCAGGACCCACCAGAGCATCTGCTTCTGGTAGCGGGGGCCCTTGGACCAGAAGTCCACTGCGATGACACGGAGACCGTTCAGCGCGTGGAACAGGATGGCGGCCACGAGGCCGTATTCCAGCAACGCGACGATCGGCGTCTTGTAGGTAGCCACGACATCGTCGTACGCCTCAGGGGAGACGCGGACGAGAGCGGTGTCGAGGACGTGTACGAACAGGAAGAAGAAAATGAGGACGCCGGTGACTCGATGAGCCACCCAGGACCACATTCCTTCCCGGCCGCGGTACAACGTTCCAGCCGGCACGGAAAACCCTCCGGAAGCGGGGCGGGGGCCTGCCGGCTTCGTTGTCGGTCGGGCCCGGCCGGGTACGGTCCACCGGCCCCGGACATCGTAGCGACGCTTTGTCGGTTCCTTCGCCCGGGGTCCTCCGGTGTGATCAAACAGGCACGGACGGCCTATCCCACCGGGGCGAATAGCCCCGTTTCGGCCGCAGACACACCGTCCGGGGAGGTGAGCCAATCCGTCAGGTCGGTGAGCCTGGCCAGGGCCAGCCGGCGCAGCTCGTCCGCCGAGATGGCCCGCTCCTCCTCGCGGTCCAGGACCATCCTCCGGCGGATCGCCCCCAGCAGTTGGTCGGCCTGCTCCTCCGGGGGGTGCCCGTCCAGGCAGACCACGAAGGCGTGCCCGAAGGTGCGCTCGTACTCCGCGTGGGCCGCGTCCAGTGCCAGCAGGGCCGCGTACGGGGCGCCGTGGCCCAGCTCCGGCGGGAACTCCGCGGCGAGCGCCTCGGCCAGGTCCGCCTGGCTGAGGTCGTACGAGGCTTCGTCGGCCGCCGCCCGCAGGGCGCCCGAGTCCGGGTACGGTCTGTGGGCGGCCACCCGGTGCGCCCAGCGCCGGCTGCCGCAGCACTCCATCAGGACGGCCTCGGCCGCTTCGGCGGACAGGGCGTTGAAACGCGCCAGGCCGCCGGCCGGTGCCGGAAGATGGCTGGACAGCGGGGGCTCCTCGGGGCGCGGTACGGGCGTACCGCCACGCTAGCGACGCCGGACGGGGTGCGCCGGGCCGGTGCGGGGTTTTCCCCCGGAAGTGAGCCGAAAGGATGACGTGGTGAGGTCCACGGGAACGGGGTGGAAGACGACCGAGGCCGCCACCCCCCACAGGAGAGGCCCCGGTCGCCGTCCGTACGGACTCGTGCGACAAGCCCGTACCCATGACAGCGTCGCGGATGCGTTTTGTGTCACACCCCGGTTCGCGCACGATTGGTTGCTCCCCGTACAACTCGTGGACGAAGGTACTTGAAAGCCGTAACGTGCTGATTTGCGCCACACGTACAGGACAGTCAGTGAACGGGTTGGGGACTTTGCTGGGGGACGACGCGGAGCTGACCGCCGCGGTGCTCGCGGCACAGGACGGCGATGAGAACGCGTTCCGTGCTGTGTACCGCACCGTGCACCCGCGCCTGCTCGGGTACGTACGCACGCTCGTGGGCGACGGCGACGCGGAGGACGTGACCTCCGAGGCCTGGCTGCAGATCGCCCGCGACCTCGACTCCTTCACCGGCGACGCCGACCGCTTCCGCGGCTGGGCGGCACGGGTGGCCCGCAACCGGGCCCTGGACCACGTCCGCATGCGCGGCCGCCGCCCCGCCATCGGCGGCGACGAGACCGAGCTGACGGGCCGGGCCGCCGACAGCGACACCGCGGGCGAGGCCATGGAGGCCCTCTCCACCGGCCGGACCATGGCCCTCATCGCCAGGCTCCCGCAGGACCAGGCCGAGGCGGTGGTGCTGCGCGTGGTGGTCGGACTCGACGCCAAGAGCGCGGCCGAGACCCTCGGCAAGCGGCCCGGAGCGGTGCGCACCGCGGCCCACCGAGGACTGAAGAAGCTGGCGGAGCTGCTGTGCGCCGAGGGCGTGGGCGGGCCGGAAGCGGAGCCTGCGTCGGACCGGGCGCCGACGGTCGGCCATAATGCCGGTGGCCCGATCCGGGAGGGCGGGGGTCAGCGCGACCTCGACGCCGTTCCCGCCCAGCGCGGCCGGGGCGGCGGCCTCGTAGAACAAACCGGTGTGACGCATTCACGTTGGCGGACGCAGAAGGACATGTGATGGCCGACGAGCGCAACAGGTGGTTGGACGGGGCGGCGGCGGAGCGCGTGCTGCGCGGCGCGCCGGCCGCCCCGGACGCCGATCGCCACGCCCGGGATGCCGAGCTGCGGCTGCGGGCCGCCCTCGACATGCTGGTGCCGCCGCAGGCCCCCGCCGGGACGGAACTGCCCGGGGAGGACGCCGCGCTGGCCGCGTTCCGCGCCGCCCGCGCAGGAGCGCCGGGCGCCGCCGACGCCCGGGCCGCCGGGCCCGCCGGGTCTGCAGGGTCCGCAGGGTCCGCCCCGGAGGTCGGGCCCGTCGTGGACCTCGGCCCCGTGATCCCCCTGCCCGCACCCCGGGCCGGAGCCGCCCCGTCGTCCCGGCGCGGCCGCCCCGTGCGGTTCGCGCTGGCCGCGGCGCTGGCCAGCGTCGCCGTCGGCGGGATCGCGGCGGCCGCCGGCGCCGGCCTGCTGGACCGCGCCACCCACACCTCCGCGGGACCCGCGCCGGCCGCGACGCTCAGCGCCGAGGAGAACCCGGCCCTGTCCGGCGGCGTCGGCCCCACCTCCGCACCGCAGCTGCGCCCCAACCCGTTGCGCAGCGCCGACGGCGGGAGCACCGCGCCCGGCACCCCGGACGGCTTGGCGGCCGGTCCGGACACGGCCGACGGCGGCGCCACCGGAGCCGACTCCCGCTTCGGCCCCGGCACGGACACCTCGTCCGGCACGGCCTCCGCGGGCGGCACCGGCGGCGTCGGCAAGGAGACCCTCGGCGGCGGTGCGACCGAGCTGCACGGCCAGGACAATCAGACCCGCCTCAAGGCGGTGGACCTGTGCGAGGCGTACCGCTCCGGCAGCATGAACACCGACCGCCGCGACAAGCTGTCCAAGCTGGCCAAGGGGCTCTCGCGGATCCCGCAGTACTGCGAGGTGCTGCTCGACGGGCCCCGCGGGTCGAAGACCGGCACCGCGCCCCGCAGCACCGAGGGCAGTGGCGAGGTCCTCAAGGCCCCGACGCCCGGCCGGGCGGCACCGATGACCCACCCGTCCCCGGCGGTCGGGACCGCCTCCCCGGGCGTGCGCGTACCGCGCTGACCGCCCGCCCCGACGTACTCCGAAGGCCCCGCGACGACGCTCCGTGCGGGGCCTTCGCGCTGTTCGCGGCAGGTGCCACGAACACCCTGTAACACTTTTCGAACCCGTGGCGCAGTACATAACGAGCCGACTGGTCATCGGCGGCGCATGAGCCGGGGTTCCCCCCGTACCCCTGGGCTCTGCGCACCCGGCGCGGGCGGGGTTCGTTCCCCCGGCCCTGCCCGCGCCCCCCTTCTTCCTTCCGTTCCCCCGGCCCTCCGGGCTCCGGCCCCGGGCCGTGCGCAGCCCGGCACCACCCGCGCGCGGCCCGTTCGAGCCCCCGGCGCCGCCGGTTCCACGGACAAAGAAAAACGGCCCGGGTCCGCCCCCCCCGGGTCCGGACTCGGGCCGTTAGGCCGCCACGGCTCACCAGTAGACGACGACCTTGTCGCCGACCTTCACCTGGTCGAACAGCGCGGCGATCTTGCCCTTGTCGCGGACGTTGACGCAGCCGTGCGAGGCGCCCTTGTAGCCGCGCGCCGCGAAGTCCGCCGAGTAGTGCACCGCCTGGCCGCCGCTGAAGAACATCGCGTACGGCATCGGCGTGTGGTAGATCGTCGACGTCCAGTCCTTGGCCTTCCAGCCGACGCTGAACTCGCCCTCGCGGGTCGGGGTGTTCTCCGAACCGAAGCGGACGTCCATGGTGGAGACGACCCTGCCGTCGATCATCCAGGCCAGGGTGCGGCTCTCCTTGCTGATGCACAGGACGCGGCCCTGCATGCAGCGCGGGTCGGGCGCGTCGGCCTCGTTGACCTCCGGCGGGCGCAGTTCGTCGGCCGTCGGCTTCTTGCTGGCGCCCTGCAGCTTCTTCCAGGTGGCCTCGTCGACCGAGCCGGTGGCGGGCAGGCCGTACTTCGACTGGAAGTTCTTGACCGCGGTGGTCGTCTTCGTGCCGTAGAAGCCGGTCGGCTTCACCGACATGAACTTGAGCTGCTTCAGGCGGGCCTGGAGCTCGCGCACCTGGTCGCTGTCGTCGCCGTTCGCCATGATCGGCTTGACCGTCGGGGAAGCCGAGGCCGAGGCCGAGGCCGAGGCGGACGGGGAGGCGGACTGCGACGGCGACGCGGACGGCGAGGCCTGCTTGTCGTCGGCCGAGGGCGAGGCCTCGGGGGAGGTGCTCGTCGCCGCGGACGGGGCGACCGGGGAGGCCGAGCCGGCCGGCGTCGCCTTCGGCCCGCACGCGGTCGCGGCGAGCGCGACGGCGGCGGCCGCCCCGAGTGTGCGGACTATGGCTCTCTGGCGGTGCATGTTGCTGTCCCCCCGAATTCTGCGGTCGTCGTGTGTCTAGGTGATGCCTGGCGGGCGTGGAGAGTTGCACGGAGTGCGGGGATGTTGCGCCATTGTGACCAGCAGCCGTCAGGGAGACGGCCGGCAGCCGTCGCGGGGAAGGTTGTACCAGCCCCGGGTCCCTTTGCTCTACGGAGGGCTTGGTCACATGTCGAACACCGAGAGCGGCATCCCGATCGAACCGGTCTACGGGCCGGAGGTTCTGACGGGGTGGGACCCGCACGCCAAACTGGGCGAACCAGGGGCGTATCCGTACACACGGGGGATCTACCCGTCGATGTACACCGGCAAGCCGTGGACGATGCGCCAGTACGCGGGCTTCGGGACGGCGGCCGAATCCAACGCCCGCTACCGGCAGCTCATCGCGGGCGGCGGTACCGGCCTGTCCGTCGCCTTCGACCTGCCTACCCAGATGGGCCACGACTCCGACGCGCCCCTCGCGCACGGCGAGGTCGGCAAGGTCGGCGTCGCCGTCGACTCGATCGACGACATGCGGATGCTGTTCGACGGGATTCCGCTCGACCGGGTGTCCACCTCGATGACCATCAACGCCCCGGCCGCCCTCCTGCTGCTGCTGTACCAGTT
This sequence comes from Streptomyces sp. NPDC029014, assembly GCF_055564695.1. Taxonomy (NCBI): domain Bacteria; kingdom Bacillati; phylum Actinomycetota; class Actinomycetes; order Kitasatosporales; family Streptomycetaceae; genus Streptomyces; species Streptomyces sp. NPDC029014. Next base: position 40,185 of record NZ_JBVHVT010000031.1, on the reverse strand, counting down.
GGTCGCCGAGGAGCAGGGGATCGCGGGCGGGCAGCTGACCGGGACCGTGCAGAACGACGTCCTGAAGGAGTACATCGCCCGCGGGACGTACATCTTCCCGCCCGGGCCCTCGCTGCGGCTGACCGCCGACACCTTCCGGTACTGCCGGGCCGAGATCCCCCGTTGGAACACCATCTCCATCTCCGGCTACCACATGGCCGAGGCCGGGGCCTCGCCCGCGCAGGAGATCGCCTTCACCCTGGCCGACGGGATCGCGTACGTGCGCACCGCCCTGGACGCCGGGATGGCCGTCGACGAGTTCGCCCCCCGCCTGTCGTTCTTCTTCGTCGCGCGCACCACCCTGCTGGAGGAGGTCGCGAAGTTCCGCGCCGCCCGACGGATCTGGGCCCGCGTCATGCGCGAGGAGTTCGGGGCGCGGGACCCCAAGTCGCTGATGCTGCGCTTCCACACCCAGACCGCCGGCGTCCAGCTGACGGCGCAGCAGCCCGAGCTGAACCTCGTACGGGTGGCGGTCCAGGCCCTGGCGGCCGTGCTCGGCGGCACCCAGTCGCTGCACACGAACTCCTTCGACGAGGCCATCGCCCTGCCGACGGAGAAGGCGGCCCGGCTGGCCCTGCGCACCCAGCAGGTGCTCGCCCACGAGACCGACGTCCCGCACACCGTCGACCCGTTCGCCGGCAGCTACGCGGTGGAGCGGATGACCGACGAGGTGGAGGCGGCGGCGCTCGACCTGATGCGCCGCGTCGAGGACCTCGGCGGGGCGGTGGCCGCGATCGAGGCCGGCTTCCAGAAGGCGGAGATCGAGCGCAACGCGTACCGCATCGCGCAGGAGACCGACGGCGGCGAGCGGGTGGTGGTCGGGGTGAACCGCTTCGCCCTGGCCGAGGAGGAGCCGTACGAGCCGCTGCGCGTCGACCCGGCCATCGAGGTCCGCCAGCGCGAGTCCCTCGCCGCCCTGCGCGCCGAGCGGGACGCCGGGGCGGTCGCGGCGGCCCTCGCCGCCCTGCGCGAGGCGGCGCGGGGCACGGCCAACGTCCTCTACCCGATGAAGGAGGCCCTGCGCGCCCGGGCCACGGTGGGCGAGGTCTGCACCACCCTCCGGGAGGTGTGGGGTGCCTACGAGCCGTCCGAATCGCGCTGGTGACCGCATGCTGGAACACCCGTGCGACAGGAGCAACTGCATGGGACACTCCTGCGCATGCTGGGTGTCACCGATCTGCCGACCTACCTCATCGGCCTCGTCCTGATCATCCTCCTGCCGGGTCCCAACTCCCTGTACGTGCTCTCCGTCGCCGCCCGGCGCGGGGTGCGTACGGGCTACAAGGCCGCCGCCGGGGTGTTCACGGGCGACGCCGTGCTCATGGCGCTCGCCGCCACCGGGGCCGGGGCCCTGCTCCAGGCCAGCCCGGTCCTCTTCGGTGTCGTCAAGCTGCTCGGCGCCGGCTACCTGACCTGGCTCGCCGTCGGGATGCTGCGCGGCGCCTGGTCGCTGTGGCGGTCGCGGACCGGGCCGCAGCCGGAGCCGGAGGCCGCCGCGGCCGTGGAGGCGGACGCGGGCGAGGCCGAGCGGCCGTACCGCCGGGCGCTGCTGATCAGCCTGTTCAACCCGAAGGCGATCCTGTTCCTGGTCTCCTTCTTCGTGCAGTTCGTCGACCCGGCCTACGCCTACCCGGCGCTCTCCTTCCTCCTGCTGGGCACGCTGCTCCAGCTCGGCAGCTTCCTCTACCTGACGCTGCTGATATTCGGCGGGACCCGGCTGTCCGCGGCGTTCCGCCGCCGCAGGCGGCTGTCGGCCGGGGCGACCTCGGCCGCCGGCGTCCTCTTCCTCGGTTTCGCCGCCAAGCTCGCCACCGGCTGACGGCCGGGCGACGGCGCAGTGGCTCCGGCTGCCCGACCGCCCGGCCTCAGGAGCGCGCCGCGACGCGCAGCCGCCGCAGCCTGCGGACCACGCGCCGCACCGTCGGGTTCTGCGGCAGGAACGCCAGGCCGGCCGGGATGCCGCCGGGGAGTGCGAGGGCGGTCAGGCGTCGGCGCGTGATGTAGCCGCGGGTGCGCCGGTCCGGGTGCGCGGCCAGGTGCCGTTCGGCTTCGGCGCGGCGCTCGGCCAGGACCTGCGGCTGCATGGCGTAGCCGACGGCGGTGACCAGCCCGGCCAGCCGGCCGCGGACCTGGTCCGGGCCGGGGGCGGCCCAGCCGGCGACGGCGGTCGCGTCCGCGAGGTCGGGGAGCAGGGCGTCCACCACCGTCAGCGGGATCCGGTTGCTGTTCTGGTACGGGGTCAGGCGGGCCAGCACGGCCTCGGTGCCGGTGCGTGCGACGGGCAGCCCGTACAGCGTGGCCGCGGTCAGCAGTCCGGTGGAGAAGCAGCCGACGACCAGGGCCGGGCGGAGCCGCCGGTACAGGCACTCGGCCAGCACCGGTGCGGCGGCGACGGTGAGTCGGACGCCGAGCCGCTCGGCCTCGGCGGCGGCGCGCCGGGAGTACTCGGCGGGGGCGCTGGGGTGGGGCTTGAACACCAGCTCGTGGTGGCCCAGGGCGTGCGCCCCGCGGACCATGCCCACGTGCAGGTCCTCCTCCTCACGCGGGGAGAGCAGGTCGAGCGCGGAGAGGTACTGGCCGAGCAGCAGCGCCGGACCCTCCCCGACCCCGGCGAGCTCGGGCGCCTCGGCGGGGAGCCCGTCGAGGACCTTCAGCAGGGCCTCGGTCGGCAGCAGTTCGGCGGGCACGCCGAACTCGGTGAGCAGCAGCGGCTCCAGACCGGGCACCAGGTCGGGGTGGAGGACCCGGCGCACGCGGGTGCCGAGCTGGGCGTCGAGGCGGAAGCGGGTGGGGCCGTAGCTCATCAGGCCGTCGGCGTACACGTCGACGGCGGCTCCGGGGAAGAGCTGGCACAGGGCGCGGGCCGGCGGGACCTGGAGGGACTCCACGATCAGCTCGACGCGGTCGTCGCCGAGGTCCCAGAGGGCGCGCAGCTGGCGCTCCCACGCGGGTACGTCCTCGGGGCGCGGGGTCCAGGAGCTGGGGTGCAGCGGGGCGATGACCGCGTTCCAGTCGATCACCTCGTCGAAGCGGGTGCGCAGCTCGGCGAAACCGGGCATGTCGGCCAGGCCGGCGGTGGCCTCGGCGGCGACGGCGTGGTTGCTGGTCAGCAGGATGCGGCGGTGGGCGGGCGGGAAGCAGCCGGCGTCGATACCGGCGGCGAGCGTGGCCGTGCCGTAGAGGGTGGAGGCGAGGAAGACCTGGGTGCAGGGGACCGAGCCGGTGCCGGGGAGGGGGCCGGTGCCGGGGAAGGGGCGGGGGGCCGGCCCCGGTGCGTGTCCGGGGACGGGCATCAGGCGGACCCCCTGCCGCTGCGCAGGCGGCGCAGGCGGCGCAGGCGGCGCAGCAGGGTGCTGCGCGCCGGGTCCATCACGTCCAGGGCCTGGTCCAGCAGCTCAGGGGGCATGCGCCGGAGGGCGCCCGCGCTCATGAGTCGGAGTTTTTCGGCCACGGGTGGTTCGAACCTTTCGATGGACCCGACATGGTGCGCGATGATTGCACAATATGTTCGGACGGCTTTCGGGAGCAGTTGTTCGAAATCGGGATCGGCTGCCGTGTCGTCCAGTACTTGATCGAATGCCCGGATGAAATCGAGCTGCCTCTCGTCCTTGATCTGCGTCAATGAGGTGGAAATGCCGCGCCGGTAGAAGACCCCGGACTGCCCGACCGCCGCGAAGGACCGCGCCCGGCGGTGCAGCCGCCAGATCCACGGCCGGTCCTCCGCCGTGCGCAGCCCGTCCGTGAAGTGCAGCAGCCCCTGGTCCAGCAGCCGCCGGTGGTACATGCCGGCCCAGGCGTACGGGTAGTCCACGCAGGTCGACCGGGCGGCCGGCAGGATCCCGGCCCGCGGATCGGTGGGCACCAGCTGCGGTCCGTGCGGGACGTGCCGGACCGCGCGCGTCCGGCCCGTCACCGTGACATGGTCGGTGCGGACGAAATCGCAGTTCAGGGCCTCGATGGCGGCCAGGGTGCGGGCCAGGTGGCCGGGGGCCAGCCAGTCGTCGCCGTCCAGGAAGGCGATGTACTCGCCGCGGGCCGCGTCCAGGCCCGTGTTGCGGGCCGTGGCCAGGCCGCCGTTCCGGTCGCGCACGACGTGCACCGCCCCCGGCAGCTCGCGCGCCGCCCGCTCCAGGAGCGCGGGCGTCCCGTCCGTCGAGCAGTCGTCGACCAGCAGGAACTCGAAATCGTCCCGCGCATTGAGTTCGAGGCTTTTCAGGGCATCCGGCGCGTATGTCTGCACGTTGTAGAACGGCACGACAACAGAGAGCTTGGGCACCTGTGAGACATTAAGACGCCGTGTGGCATTCACCGTGACCCGCGTGCGTATTCCGCGTGAACGGTGCGGGGCGGGAGCGTTAACCGGCGCGGATTCGTATTTCGTCGACGGCCTGTTAACCCGATGTTGTGCGGTCGTTGGGCCTATCTGCGAAATCCCCGAATAACTTCTGCCAGGTGCCAGTCAGCAATCGCGCAGACACCATCGCATCCCGTGCATCACGTGCATCGCGCACGCCGCGCACCGGCCTCTCCGTCGCGGTCCTCGCGGATTCCGACACGCGCTGGAAATGGGGTGCCCTCACCGCCCGCCGCCTCGTGCCCGACCACGGCGAACTCTCCGGGTACCTGCTGCGCGGCCGCGCCACCCCGACCGCCCGCCAGCTCGGCGAGGTGGGGGTGCGGGTCGACCGGATCACCGAGGTGACCTGCCCCGAGTTCCTGGCCGCCCTGGAACGCGAACGCCCCGACGTGGTGGTCCTCGCCCTCGTCGGCGGCGCGGTCCAGGCCGTCCTGCACGGCATCCGCGCCCTGTGGCCCGAGCCGGCCGCCCGCCCGGTCCTCGTCACCGGCTACGTGGGCGTCGTCTACGAGAAGCTCGCCGACGGACTGCTGCTGCGGCACGGCGCCGACCTCGTGCTCGCCAACTCCCGGCACGACGCCGAACGCTTCCGCGCCGTGTACGAGGGCGTCGGCGCCGCCGCCGACTCCGTCACGGAGACCGCCCTCCCCTTCCTCGCCGACGCCGGCCCCGGCGGCACCTACCGGGCGGCGGGTGCGGCCCCGAGCCGCGCCCTGCGGGTCGTCTTCGCGGTCCAGCCCTCGGTGCCCGAGACCCGGGGGGACCGGGCGTACCTGCTCGGACGGGCAGCCGCCCACGCCCGCTCGCACCCGGACCGCGAGGTGCTCGTCAAACTACGCAGCCGCCCCGGGGAGCACACCACGCACCTGGAGGAACAGCCGTACCAGCGGCTCGCCGAGCGGATCCCCGGCGGGCTGCCGCCGAACTGCCGGCTCGCCTACGGGAACATGGGCGAGGTCCTGGACGGCACCGACCTGCTGGTCACCGTCTCCTCCACCGCCGCGCTGGAATCCCTGCACCGGGGCATCCCGACCGCGGTCCTCACCGACCTCGGCATCCGCGAGGCCCTGGGCAACCACCACTTCATCGGCTCGGGCTGCCTCGCCTCCTGGGACCAGCTGGACGCCGGACTGCTCCCGCAGCCCGACCCGTCCTGGCTCGCCGCGCACGGGGTCCCGGGAGACCGCACGGCCGCCGCCGACACCGCGGCCGACACCGAGGCCGACGCCGCGGACCCGTACGCCGCCGCCCGGGCCCGGGTCGCCGAACTGGCCGCGCGGCCCTGGCTGCCGCCGGTCGACCCGTACTACACCCGCACCACCGCCCCCGGGTACCTCCCGGGGATCCTCGCCCGCCAGCACCTCGCCCCCGACGGGACCCCGCTGCCGGGCGCCCTGCGCGACCCGGCCGGCGGGTCCCGGCTGCGGCGGCTGCTGCGGCGGCACCTGCGCGAGGCCGCCCGCGGGGCCTACCGGCACGGGGTGCAGCGCGTGGCCCCGGTGATCCGCCGACTGGGGGAGCTGTGACCACCCGCACCGAAGCACCCGCGCCCGTACCCGTACCCGTGCTCGCACCCGCGCCCGTGCCCGCACCGGCCGCCCCGCCCGCACCCCGCGCGGAGCACGCCCCCGACGCCGACCGCGGCGGCCCCCGCAAGCGGGTGCTCGCGGTGATCCCGGCCCGCGGCGGCTCCAAGGGGGTCCCCGGGAAGAACCTCGCGGAGGTGGGCGGCGTACCGCTCGTGGCCCGGGCCGTGGCCGCCTGCAGGGGCGCGGCGACCGTCACGGACGTGCTGGTCTCCACCGACTCCGAGGCCGTCGCCGCGGCCGCCCGAGCCGCCGGCGCCCAGCCGCTGCGCCGGCCCGCGGCCCTCTCCGGGGACACGGCGAGCAGCGAGACCGCCGTGATGCACGCCCTCGACTCCTTCGAGGAACTGCACTCCGTGGCCGTGGACGTCGTCCTCCTCGTCCAGTGCACCAGCCCGTTCATCACCTCCTCGGAGGTCGAGTCGGTCGCGGCCGCCGTCGCCTCCGGTGCGGCCGACACCGCCCTCACCGTCGCCCCGTTCCACGGCTTCCTGTGGCGGGAGACGACCCCGCAGCCCCCCGGCTCCTCCGGCCCCGGCGGCCCCGCCGCCGAGGACCCCGGCGCGACGGGCGTCAACCACGACCGCTCCGTCCGCCCCCGCCGCCAGGACCGCCCGCAGGACCTGCTGGAGACCGGCGCCGCCTACGCCATGGACGCCGCCGGCTTCCGCCGCGTCCGGCACCGCTTCTTCGGCCGCACCCTTCCCGTCGCCACGGACCCCGCCCGGGTCCTGGAGATCGACGACCCCCATGACCTGGCCCGGGCGCGCCTCCTCGCCCCGCTCCTCGACACCCCCTCCCCTTCTTCCCCTTCTCCTTCTGCCTCCTCACCGGCCACCCCGCCGGCCCCATGACACCCCGCACCGCACCCCGCACCGAACGAAGGACCCCTGCTGCCATGAGCGTCGCCACCACCCTGCACCCCCGCCTGCGCACCCTCGGCTCGCGCATCGTCGGCCCGGACCGCCCCGTCTACGTCGTCGGCGAGATCGGCATCAACCACAACGGCGAGCTGGACAACGCCATCGCGCTGGTCGACGCCGCCGCCGAGGCCGGCTGCGACGCCGTCAAGTTCCAGAAGCGCACCCCGGAGATCTGCACCCCGCGCGACCAGTGGGCCATCGAGCGCGACACCCCCTGGGGCCGGATGGCGTACATCGACTACCGCCACCGCGTCGAGTTCGGCGAGGCCGAGTACCGCGCCATCGACGAGCACTGCAAGGAGCGCGGCATCGACTGGTTCGCCTCCCCGTGGGACACCGGGGCGGTCGCCTTCCTGGAGAAGTTCGACCTCCCCGCCCACAAGGTGGCCTCCGCCTGCCTCACCGACGACGAGCTGCTGCGCGCCCTGCGCGCGACCGGCCGCACGATCGTCCTGTCCACGGGCATGTCCACCCCGAGGCAGATCCGGCACGCCGTCGAGGTGCTCGGCAGCGACAACATCCTGCTCTGCCACGCCACGTCCACGTACCCGGCCAAGGCGGAGGAGCTCAACCTGCGGGTGATCAACACCCTCCAGGAGGAGTACCCCAACGTCCCGATCGGCTACTCCGGCCACGAGACCGGCCTGCAGACCACCCTCGCGGCCGTCGCCCTCGGCGCCACCTTCATCGAGCGGCACATCACCCTCGACCGCGCGATGTGGGGCTCCGACCAGGCCGCCTCCGTCGAGCCCGGCGGCCTGACCCGCCTGGTCCGCGACATCCGCACCATCGAGACCGCGCTCGGCGACGGCGTCAAGCGGGTCTACGACTCCGAGCTCGCCCCCATGCGCAAGCTCCGCCGCGTCCAGGGCGAGCCGATCGCCGTCTGACCCGGCGCCCGGTGCCCGTACGAAGCCCCGCGCCCCTGCCCCAACCCGTCCCTGACGAGGAGTGCACGGTGACCCCCTCCGCCACCACCCTGGCTTTCGTCGAGAGCCCCGTCCAGCTCCTGAACGTGCTGGAGTGGGCGCACGCGTACGGAACCCGCCCGGACGGCGGCGCCCCGCTGCTGGACGGTGTCCCGAGCCAGCCCGCCCGGACCGCGGGCAGGCCCGGGTCCCGGTCCGGCGGCACGGCCGACGCCCCCGACGGCGGCACGCCGCCCGCGGCGGCCACGGCCGCCGCGGGCGGCGCGGCCGGCGGGCTGCGGATCGTCGTGCTGCCGCCGACCGACCCGATGTCCCGCGGTCAGCTCCGCCGCATGGCGGCGCTCGCCCGGGACGAGGGGTACGAGGTCCGCTGGCAGGAGGCCCGGGGCAGCCGGCTCGCCCCGGTCAAGGCGCTCGCCGCGCTCGCCCGCGACGTGCGCGCCGCCGCGCGGGTCATCGTCGGCGACCCGTTCTCCCGGTACGTGCAGCTGCTGCTGACGCTGGTGCGCGCCGAGGAGCTCGTGGTCGTCGACGACGGCACCGCCACCATGGAGTTCGCCGCCCAGACCGCCCGCGGCGAACGCCTCGTCCGCTGGCACCGCATCGGCCGCGGCGGAGCGGTCGGCACGCTGCGCGAGCTCGCCTACGCGCCGGTGTCGTCGGCCGCGCGGCGCCGCTTCACCCCGGGGCCCGGCACGGGCCGCCGCGTCGAGGTGTTCACCTCGATGCCCGTCACCGTGCACGGCACCATGACCCTGCGGGTCAACGACTTCGCCTGGACCCGCGCCCGGTTCGGCCCGCCCCGGCTGACCCGCGGCACCGACCTGGTCGGCACCTCGCTCGTGGAGACCGGGGTGGTGGACGCGGCCGGCTACCTGGAGGCCGTACGCGCCCTGACGGAGCGCCACGGGGCCACCCGCTACTTCGCGCACCGCCGTGAGTCGGCCGAGAAGCTGCGGGCCCTGAGCGAGGCGACCGGCCTGGAGATCGTCCGCCCGGACCTGCCGCTGGAGCTGATCGCCCGCCGCGGACCGATCGGCCGAACGGTCGTCAGCTTCCCGTCCACGGTCGTCCACACACTGCCGTACGCGCTGAGCGGCACGGGTGTGACCGTTGCCGTATGCGACGTCGACCCGGCCTGGTTGACGGGTTCCGCGTCGCCGCGGGCGCAGAGCTTCCTCGCGGGCGTCACCGACACCGCCCGCGATGTGCGCAGAATCCACGCAGGGACGGTCCCGGCGGCCGGTTGAGCGCGCGAGTTTACCCCCGGCTGCATGCGCTCATGCGTCCAGAGGTCTGGTTTTTTTCCCCTGACGGCATGAACTTTTCCTGATCTCCATCCAGTTGGGCCATTCGTGCGCCTACCCTTCAACGGGTGAACCAGTTGATGTCCCGCGAGTCCCAGCCCGTCCTGCCCGGCACGCCCGCCCAGCCCGAGCTGCCCGGCACTCTTCCGGACCACCTGCGTGCCGAACTGATCGCCTTCCGCCGGGACTTGCACATGCACCCGGAGCTAGGACACCAGGAGTTCCGCACCACGGCGGCCATCAAGGCCCGACTGGAGAAAGCCGGCCTCCGGCCACGCGTACTGAAGTCCGGGACCGGACTCATCTGCGACGTGGGCACCTGGGACGGCGGCCGGCCGATGCTGGCGCTGCGCGCGGACATCGACGCCCTGCCCATCCCCGACGCCAAGACGCACGTCGCGTACCGGTCGACCTTCCCCGACCGGGCGCACGCCTGCGGCCACGACGTGCACACGGTGGTCGTCCTCGGCGCCGGGCTGGTCCTCGCCGAGCTCGACCGGCAGGGCCTGCTGCCCCGGCCGGTGCGGCTGCTGTTCCAGCCCGCCGAGGAGGTGCTGCCGGGCGGGGCCACCGACGCCATCGCGTCCGGGGTCCTCGACGGCGTGGGCAAGATCATCGCGGTGCACTGCGACCCCCGGGTCGACGCGGGGAAGATCGGTCTGCGGGCCGGGCCGATCACCTCCGCCTGCGACCGCCTGGAGATCACGCTGGAGGGCCCGGGCGGGCACACCGCCCGGCCGCACCTCACCACCGACCTGGTGACGGCCGCCGCCCGGGTCGCCACCGACCTGCCCGCGGTGGTCGCCCGCCGGATGGACGCCCGCTCGGGCATGTCGATCACCTGGGGCCGGATCGAGTCCGGGCACGCCTGCAACGTGATCCCGATGCACGCCGAGCTCTCCGGGACGATCCGCTGCCTGGACATCAAGGCCTGGCACGAGGCGCCCGACCAGATCCACGCCGCGATCGACGAGATCGCCGCGGTGCACCGGGCCAAGTCGGAGATCACCTACGTGCGCGGGGTGCCCCCGGTCGTCAACGACCCGGTGATCACGGAGCTGCTGCGCGAGTCGATGACCGCCCGGCGGGGCACGGAGTCGGTCGAGGACACCGAGCAGAGCCTGGGCGGGGAGGACTTCTCCTGGTACCTCGAACACGTGCCGGGGGCCATGGCCCGCCTGGGCGTGCACCCGCCGGGCGCCAGCGTGAAGAAGGATCTCCACCGGGGAGACTTCGACGTGGACGAGGCGGCGATCGGGGTCGGCGTGGAGTTCTTCACGGCCGCCGCAGTGATCGACGGGCACCGTTCGAGGCCGATCACGTAGGAATTTTTACCTCATCTGAGCGAAGCCCGGCACACCTGTCCAGCCCTTGTGTCCCAAGGGCTGGACGCAGTACGCGTCACTGATCGGTCACTGTCCGGTTCGCGACGATCCGATAACGACTCATGAACGGGCCTTTAACTGACATCTACGCGCGTTACGATCGCCGCGAAAACCAGCGCCGGTCAGTAGGCGCTTTCGGTCAGGTTTTGAAGGAGCCTCCCCTTGCGCCGGATCACCAGGATCGCCACCGTGGGCCTCGCGTCCGCGGCGCTGGCCCTCTCGGCCACCGCCTGTGGCGGAAAGAAGTCCTCCGACACCGCGTCGTCCACCGACTCGGCGGAGAAGTCCGCAGCCATCGCCTACGACATCGGCGGCCGTGGCGACCAGTCCTTCAACGACGCCGCGTTCGCGGGTCTGGAGAAGGCCGAGAAGGATCTGAAGATCAAGGGCGCCGAGGCGGAGCCCACCGAGGGCGAGAGCGAGGCCGACAAGGTCCAGCGCCTCACCGAGCTCGCGCGCAAGGGCAACAACCCGGTCATCGGCGTCGGCTTCGCCTACGCGCCGGCGATCAAGAAGGTCGCGGCGAAGTTCCCGAACACCACGTTCGGCCTCATCGACGACACCTCGGTGACCGACAAGAACATCGCGAACCTGGTCTTCAACGAGGAGCAGGGCTCCTACCTGGCCGGCGTCGCCGCCGCCAAGGCCTCCAAGTCCGGCACGGTCGGCTTCATCGGCGGTGTCGAGGTTCCGCTGATCAAGAAGTTCGAGGCGGGCTTCGCCCAGGGCGTCAAGGACACCAACCCGAACGCCAAGGTGCTGTCGACCTACCTGACCCAGCCGCCGGACTTCTCCGGTTTCGCCAAGCCCGACCTCGGCAAGGCCGCCGCCAAGGGCCAGCTGGACAACGGCGCCGACGTGATCTACTCCGCCGCGGGCCTCGCCGGCTCCGGTGCGATCGAGGCCACCGCCACCGCCGGCAAGTGGGCCATCGGTGTCGACTCGGACCAGTACAACCAGGCCGGTCTGGCGAAGTACAAGGACAAGATCCTGACCTCGGTCACCAAGGACGTGTCCGGTGCCGTCTTCAACCTGATCAAGTCGGTCCAGGACGGCAAGCCGCAGACCGGTGAGGTCCGCTACGGCCTCGACACCAACGGTGTGGGCCTGGCTCCGTCCAACCCGGAGTACAAGAACATGGCCGATGTCCAGGCTGCCGTCGAGAAGGCCAAGGCCGACATCATCGCCAAGAAGATCAACGTCAAGACCGCGCCGTAAGGCCGTCCCTGACGTGAAGTAAGGTCTCGGGGGTGGGGGGGGGGGGGGGGGGGGGGGGGGGGGGGGAGAGGGGGGGGGGGGGGGGGGTCGGGGGGGGGGGGGGGGGTTTTTTCCCCCCCCCCCCCCCCCCGAACCGCATTCCGTGATTCCTTGTGGCCACTTGGCCGCAAGTTTTCACTTTCGACAGTGCTACGCGCGTAGAGGCATCGTGGACGCGATACCTTCTCTCCCCGCCCTGTCCCCCCGCCCAGCGGCATCTTTCCAGCTCCTTTCGCGCCAAGGAGAGTGCGTCATCAACGCGTCCAGCCCCCCTGCCGTAGAACTGCACGGCATCACCAAGCGTTTCCCCGGCGTCGTCGCCAACAAGGACATCGCCATCACCGTCCGCAAGGGCACGGTCCACGCCCTCATCGGTGAGAACGGTGCCGGCAAGTCGACCCTGATGAAGATCCTCTACGGCATGCAGAAGCCGGACGAGGGCACCATCGCCATCGACGGGGAGCAGGTCTCCTTCAACAACCCGGGTGACGCCATCGCCCGCGGCATCGGCATGGTCCACCAGCACTTCATGCTCGCCGACAACCTCACCGTCCTGGAGAACGTGGTCCTCGGCGGCGAGAAGCTGTACGGCATCGGGTCCAAGGCCCGCAAGAAGATCCTGGAGATCTCGGACGCCTACGGCCTCGGTGTCCGCCCCGACGCGCTGGTCGAGGACCTCGGTGTCGCCGACCGGCAGCGCGTGGAGATCCTCAAGGTCCTCTACCGCGGCGCCCGGACGCTGATCCTCGACGAGCCGACCGCCGTGCTCGTGCCGCAGGAGGTGGACGCGCTCTTCGACAACCTGCGCGAGCTCAAGGCCGAGGGCCTGACCGTCATCTTCATCTCGCACAAGCTGGGCGAGGTCCTGAAGGTCGCCGACGACATCACCGTCATCCGCCGTGGCACCACGGTCGGCACCGCCGACCCGAAGACCGCCACGACCAAGCAGCTCGCCGAGCTCATGGTCGGCAGCGAGCTGCCCACCCCGGAGACCCGCGAGTCGACGGTCACCGACGTCCCGATGCTCCAGGTCAAGGGCCTCACCCTGGCCGAGACGGGGAGCGCGGTGACCGCGCCGCTGGTGGCTGCTGACGCGGACCGCAACGAGGACACGGAGAACGTCCACGAGCACGTGCCCGCCGGCCGCCTGCTGCTGGACGACGTCGACTTCACGATCCACAAGGGCGAGGTCCTCGGCCTCGCCGGTGTCGAGGGCAACGGCCAGACCGAGCTGATCGAGGCCCTCATGGGCATGGTCGCCGCGGACTCCGGCGTGATCACCCTCGACGGCCAGGACATCACCAAGCACCCGGTGCGCAAGCGCCGCGAGGACGGCATCGGCTACATCCCCGAGGACCGCCACCGCCACGGCCTGCTGCTGGAATCCCCGCTGTGGGAGAACCGCATCCTCGGCCACGTCACCGAGGCGCCCAACTCCAAGCGCGGCATCCTCGACCCGAAGGCCGCCCGCAAGGACACCGAGCGGATCGTGCGCGAGTACGACGTCCGCACCCCGGGCATCGACGTGACCGCGGCCTCGCTCTCCGGCGGCAACCAGCAGAAGCTGATCGTCGGCCGCGAGATGAGCCACAACCCGAAGTTCCTCATCGCCGCCCACCCCACCCGCGGTGTGGACGTCGGTGCGCAGGCGCAGATCTGGGACGCCATCCGCGAGGCCCGCCGCGAGGGCCTGGCCGTGCTCCTGATCTCCGCCGACCTCGACGAGCTGATCGGCCTGTCCGACACGCTGCGCGTCATCTACCGCGGCCGCCTGGTCGCGGACGCCGACCCGGCGACCATCACGCCGGAGGAGCTCGGCACCGCCATGACGGGTGCCGCGCGCGGCCACCTGGAAGCCACCGACACCCACCCCGACCAAGGCTCTGTCGCTGCCGACGGTGACACGACGGAGGATGAGGCCCGATGAAGAAAATCGACAAGGACCGGCTGCTCCTGGCAGCTGCCGGCCCGGTGCTCGCCCTGGTCAGCGCCTTCGTGCTGACCATGATCGTGCTGGCCGCCTCGGGCGTGGACCCGATCGACCCGCTGCGCATCATGATCGAGCAGGCCGGCTACGAGGACATCCAGGTCCTCATCCTCAACCAGGCGGGCATCTACTACCTGGCGGCCCTGGCCGTGGCCGTCGGCTTCCGGATGAACCTCTTCAACATCGGCGTCGACGGCCAGTACCGACTCGCCGCGATGATCTCGGCCGTCGTGGGCGCCGCGGTCACGCTGCCCGGTCCGCTGCAGATCCTGATGATCGTGGTCGTGGCCATGCTCACCGGTGCCTTCTGGGCCGGTATCGCGGGCATCCTCAAGGCCAAGCGCGGCGTGAGCGAGGTCGTTTCGACGATCATGCTGAACGCCATCGCGACCTCCGTGATCGCCTGGCTGCTGCTGCCCAAGAACCTGGGCGTCCAGCTGCCCGGCTCCAACGACCTGACCACCGGTGACATCCCGGAGTCGGGCTGGTTCCCGGCCGTCGAGATCGGCCCGGGCCTGGAGGTCTACGGCTTCACCTTCGTCGCCTTCGCGCTCGGCATCGTCTACTGGTTCGTCCTCAACCGCACCCGGTTCGGCTTCGACCTGCGCGCCACCGGCGCCAGCGAGTCCGCCGCACAGGCCTCCGGTGTGGACGCCAAGAAGATGATCATGACCTCGATGCTCATCTCGGGCGCCGTCGCCGGCCTCACCGGCATGCCGCTGCTGCTCGGCGAGTCCCACACGTACAACCTGTCGTTCCCGGCGGGCATCGGCTTCACCGGCATCACCATCGCCCTGCTGGGCCGCAACAACCCGCTCGGCATCTTCTTCTCCGCCCTCCTGATCGCCTTCATCGACAAGGCCTCCGCCGGTCTCGACACCGCCGGCTACGCCAAGGAGATCGGCACGATCATGCAGGGCCTGATCGTGATCGCGGTCGTCGTCAGCTACGAGTTCGTCCGCCGCTACGGCATCCGCCGCCAGCAGCAGAAGGTCGGCGAGGAGCTGGCCGCCGGCCACGCCATCAAGACCGACAAGGAGGTCGCGGCGTGAGCACCAGCACCGTTTCCGCGACGAGCGCCGCGCCCACGGGCGGCGGCCGCCGCAAGCTCACCCTGCCCTGGATCCTGCTGATCATCGCGGGCGGCCTCGTCCTGATCTCGCTGGTCCGGACGATCTCGGGCGCCAACGACCTGACCTCCGTCGGCCAGGTCTCCGGCGCGCTGCAGCTCGCCGTGCCGATCGCCATGGCCGGTCTCGGCGGCCTGTGGGCCGAGCGCGCCGGCGTGGTCAACATCGGTCTCGAAGGCATGATGATCCTCGGCACCTGGTTCGGTGCCTGGGCCGGCTACCAGTGGGGCCCGTGGACCGGTGTCCTCATGGGCATCGTCGGCGGCGCCCTCGGCGGCCTGCTGCACGCGATCATCACCGTCACGTTCAACGTCAACCACATCGTCTCCGGTGTGGCCGTGAACATCCTGGCCATCGGCTTCACCCAGTACCTGTCGAACTTCACCTTCGACACGGTCCCCGGCGGCTCCTCCAAGCAGTCCCCGCGCATCGAGCCGATCACCGAGATCACCGTCCCGGGGTTGTCGGACGGGTTGGCCACGCTCCAGGCCAAGCACTGGTTCCTGGTCTCGGACCTCGCCGGCGTCCTCGGCGGCCTGGTCACCAACCTGTCGCTGCTGACGGTCGTCGCGATCCTGCTGATCCCCGCCACCTGGTGGGTGCTGTGGCGCACCGCCTTCGGCCTGCGACTGCGCTCCTGCGGCGAGAACCCGATCGCCGCGGAGTCCCTCGGCGTCAACGTGTACAAGTACAAGTACATCGCCGTGGTCGTCTCCGGTGCGATGGCCGGCCTCGGCGGCGCGTTCCTCGCGATCGTCTCCACCGGCATCTACCAGGAGGGCCAGACCGGCGGCCGCGGTTACATCGGCCTCGCCGCCATGATCTTCGGCAACTGGATGCCGGGCGGCATGGCCCTCGGCTCGGGCCTGTTCGGCTTCACCTACAGCCTCAAGCTGCGCGGTGGCGCCGAGAACGTCCACGCGATGCTGCTGCTCCTGGCGATCCTGCTCGTGGCCGTCGTCGTCTGGCAGCTGTACAAGCGCAAGCACGTCCAGGCCGCGATCGCCGCCGCCTGCGCCGCCGGCCTGTTCGTCTGGTACGCGCTGGTCGACGCCGTCCCGAGCCAGTTCGTCGACGCCGCCCCGTACGTCACGACCCTGCTCGTGCTCGCCCTGTCGGCGCAGCGCCTGCGGATGCCGAAGGCGGACGGCATGCCGTACCGCAAGGGACAAGGCAAGTGACGACGGCGCTCACTCCCGACTGGGAGGCCCTGCGCGAGGCCGCCCGGGACGCCATGTCCCGGGCCTACGCCCCCTACTCGGGCTTCCCGGTCGGAGTCGCGGCCCTGGTGGACGACGGCCGGATCGTGACCGGCTGCAACGTCGAGAACGCGAGCTACGGACTCGGCCTGTGCGCCGAGTGCGGGCTGGTGTCCTCGCTCCATGCCACGGGCGGCGGCCGCCTGACGCACTTCACCTGCGTCGACGGCAAGGGCGACGTCCTCGTCCCGTGCGGGCGCTGCCGCCAGCTGCTCTACGAATTCGGCGGACCGGAACTGCTGGTGGAGACCCCGAAGGGGATCCTCCTGCTGGCGGACATGCTGCCGCAGGCCTTCGGGCCGGACCATCTGAGATAACCGTGCCGACGGCCCTTCGCCCCGCGAGGCGAGGGGCCGTCGCACTTCCGTACTCCAGCGGACCCCCGCACCACCCTCTATGCGCGTAGAAGGAAGCACCACATGGACGTCATCTCCGTCATCCGTACGAAGCGTGACCGCGGCGAGCTGAGCCCGGAGCAGATCGACTGGGTCATCGACGCGTACACCCGCGGCGTCGTCGCCGACGAGCAGATGTCGGCGCTGGCCATGGCCATCCTGCTCAACGGCATGAACCGGTCCGAGATCGCCCGCTGGACCGCCGCGATGATCGCCTCCGGCGAGCGGATGAACTTCGACTCCCTCTCCCGCCCGACCGCCGACAAGCACTCCACCGGCGGCGTCGGCGACAAGATCACCCTCCCGCTGGCCCCGCTCGTCGCCGCCTGCGGCGCGGCCGTGCCGCAGCTGTCCGGCCGCGGCCTCGGCCACACCGGCGGCACCCTCGACAAGCTGGAGTCCATCCCCGGCTGGCGCGCGCTGCTCTCCAACGAGGAGATGCTGAACGTCCTGGACACCACCGGCGCGGTCATCTGCGCGGCCGGCGACGGCCTCGCCCCCGCCGACAAGAAGCTGTACGCGCTGCGCGACGTGACGGGCACCGTCGAGGCCATCCCGCTGATCGCCTCCTCCATCATGTCCAAGAAGATCGCGGAGGGCACCGGCTCCCTCGTCCTCGACGTGAAGGTCGGCTCCGGCGCCTTCATGAAGAACATCGAGGACGCCCGCGAGCTCGCCTCCACCATGGTGGCGCTGGGCACCGACAGCGGCGTGAAGACCATCGCCCTGCTCACCGACATGTCCACTCCGCTCGGCCTGACCGCCGGCAACGCGCTGGAGGTCCGCGAGTCCGTCGAGGTCCTGGCCGGCGGCGGCCCGGCCGACGTGGTCGAGCTGACCATCGCCCTGGCGAAGGAGATGCTGGACGCCGCCGGCATCAAGGACGCCGACCCGGCCAAGGCCCTGGCCGACGGCTCCGCCATGGACGTGTGGCGCCGCATGATCCAGGCGCAGGGCGGCGACCCGGACGCGACCCTGCCGGTCGCCCGCGAGCAGCACGTGGTCACCGCGCCCGAGTCGGGCGTGCTGACCCGCCTGGACGCGTACGCGGTGGGCGTCGGCGCCTGGCGCCTGGGCGCCGGCCGCGCCCGCAAGGAGGACCCGGTGCAGGCCGGTGCCGGCATCGAGCTGCACGCGAAGCCGGGCGAGCAGGTCGTCGCCGGTCAGCCGCTGATGACGCTGCACACGGACACCCCGGAGAAGTTCGACTACGCCCTGGCCTCGCTGGAGGGCTCGTACGACATCGCCCCGGCGGGCACGGCGTTCACCGCGAACCCGATCGTCCTGGACCGCATCGCCTGATCCGGTCGGTCCGCACGCCCCGCCGGAACGCCGGCCCCGTCCACCGGGGCCGGCGTTCCCGCATGCGGGGGCGGTACCCCGGACGTAGCCTGAGGTGTGATCGAGGGACGGTCCCCGGAGCCGGCCGACGGTCCCGCACCGGGCAGGAGGGGCGGCCGGGCCGCGCGGCGGCCGGAGGAGTCCTCCGCCGCCCGGGAGCCGCCGGCGGAGCCCCCCGGGCCCGCCGGAGCACCCGCGGACGGCAGGGGACCGGGACCGGGGTGAGGGCCGGGACCCGGCCCGGGTCCGGGACGCGGAAGGCGCCCGCGGGCCCGGGCCGGACCCGGCCGGACCCCCGCGGCGCCCTCGGCCTCCCGGCCCGTGCCCCCGAGCCCGTGCCCCCGAGCCCGCGCAAGACCCCGCAGCAGGACCCGGCACCCCCGCGCCCGCCGCATCCCGGTCACGGCCGAGCACCGCGCCCCCCGCGACGGCGGCGGCGCCCGCCCCGGAAGGGGCCGAGAGGCCGAAAGAGGTGCAGCGATGCAGGATCCGACCGCTCCCGACGACCGCGGACCCGACGGCACGCAAGACGGCGCCCCTGGCGGGCGCGGCACCCGCGCCCGGCGGCCCCGCCCGCCCGGCGGCAAGGCGCTGACCCGGCTGGTGCAGGAACTCGAACGCACGGGCCGCGGCCGGCAGGCCGCCGCCGCGGTCGACAGGGCCGTGCCCGGACTCGGCGGGAGCCGCCGCCAGGAGCTGATCACCGAGGCCGTGGGGCCGCCCGAGGTCCGGCCGCCCGCCCGGGACCGGGCCCCGCGCCCGCCCGTCGCGGAGGACGGCCGGGAGGAGGGGGCCCCGCCGCCCCGGGAGGCCGCCGAGCGCGTCCGGGCGGGCGCCGCGGACGCGGAGTCCCTCGCCGTCGTGTACCGGGAGACGGCCGAACGGCTGGCCGCACCGCCCCGCGCCCCCGGCCCGGTCTGGCGCTCCCTGGGCCCCTGGACCGTGCCGGGCGGGCAGACGTACGGGCTGAGCCGGGTCAACGTCTCCGGCCGGATCTCCGCGATCGCTGTCGACCCGGCCAACGGCGCGCACCTGCTGGCCGGGGCCGCGGGCGGCGGCATCTGGGAGAGCACCGACCGCGGCGCCTCCTGGGCGCCCCGCACCGACGACGCGGCCACCCTCACCACCGGTGCCCTCGCCTTCGACCCCGCCGCCCCGGGCACCGTGCTCGCCGGCACGGGCGAGGGCAACGCCTGGTCCTGGCTGGGCACCGGGGTCATCCGCTCCACCGACGGCGGCACGACCTGGGCGCCGCTGTGCACCGACCCGTTCACCGGCCAGGGCTTCTACGACCTGGCCTTCGACCCCACCCGCCCGGGTACCGTCCTCGCCGGGACCACCGCCGGCCTGTACGGCTCCGCCGACGGCGGCGCGAGCTGGACCCTGCGCCGGGCCGGCGCCACCTGGTCGGTCGCGGTGTCCGCGAACGGCGAGGCCCTGGCGGCCCGTTCGGACGGGATGTTCCGTTCGGACGACGGCGGGGCCGTCTGGCTCCCCGTCTCCCTGCCCACCCCGGGCTCCTTCCCGTACGCGCGGTTCGCCGCGGCCGTCGCCCCGTCCGACCCCGGCGTCGCGTACGCCTGGGCGGCCGACGCCGACCACGTGGCCCGGCTGTGGCGCAGGTCCGGCGGGACGGCCTGGAAGCGGATCCCGGTGCCACCCGGCCTGGCCACCGGGCAGGCCTGGTACGACTGGTTCCTCGGCGTCTCCCCCGACCGCGCGGACCAGGTCTACCTCGGCGCCATCGACATCTACCGGGGCGACCGCACCGGGACGACCTGGAGCTGGCAGGACGTCTCCAGCCGGGAGACCGGCGGCGACTCCATCCACCCCGACCAGCACGCCATCGCCTTTGAACCCGGCGCCCCCGGTGTGGTGTACGTGGGCAACGACGGCGGCCTGTTCCGCAGCCCCGACCGCGGCGTGCACTGGGAGGACCTCAACCACGGCCTCGTCATCGGCGAGTTCGAGTACCTCGCGCAGGACCACGCCTCCGACACCTGGCTGCTCGGCGGCACCCAGGACAACGGCACCAACCGCTGGACGGGCTCCCCGAGCTGGACCCACGTCCAGGACGGCGACGGCGGCGACTGCGCCGTCAACCGCGACGACCCGCGCACCGTCTTCCACACCTTCTACGACATGAACCTGGAACGCTCCCGCAGCCGCGGCGACTTCGGCACCTGGACCGGGGTGTCGCCCCCGGTGCCGGCCGGGGAGGCCGCGTTGTTCTACCCGCCCCTGGAGACCAGCGCCACCGCCGGGCGGACCGTCGCCTTCGGCGGCGGGGCCCTGTACGTCTCCCGGGACGACGCGGGCAGTTGGAAGCGGCTGCCGTTCCCCGCCCCGGGCGTGGGCAGCGCCATGTACGTCCCGCACGCCGACGAGGTCCTGGTCGGCACCACCCGGGGCCGGTTGTACCGGACCCGCTGGCAGGGCGGCGCCTGGAGCCCGCTCACCGCGCTGGCGACGCCCCGCGCCGACGCCTGGATCAGCGACATCCACGTCGACCCCGCCGACACCGACCGGATCTGGATCACGCACAGCACCATCGGCGGCGGCCGCATCTGGCACTCCGCCGACGGCGGCGCCACCTGGGACGACCGCTCCGCCGGGTTGCCGCCGCTGCCGCTCAACGCCGTCGAGGTCGACCCGCTCGACCATGACCGGCTCTGGGTCGCCGCGGACCTGGGCGTCTACCGGTCCGTCGACGCCGGGGCCGGCTGGGAGCCCTTCGCCGACCGGCTGCCCAACGCCCTGGTCGGCGACATCGTCCTGCACCCGAACGCCCGGCTGCTGCGCGCCGGAACCCGCAACCGCGGCGTGTGGGAGATCCCCGTCGACGGCCCCGTCGACGGCCCTGTCGACGGGTGAACCGTCGAAGCCTGCCCCCGCACCGATGAGTTCCGCCGTCCCGACCGGTCGGACCGGTATGACGAACCGGATCCTGGAGTTGACCGGCGCCGATGTCGCGGCGGGCGGGGCGGACGCGGCGTGCCTGCGCCTGGCGGAGCTGTACGGGGCCGGGGCCGGCTCCGTGGAGTGCGACCTCGCGGTCCTCCCCGGCCCGCCCGCACTGGCCGCCGTCGAGACCCTGGCCCGGCTGCGGCTGACCGCCCGCCGCTGGGACCGCGGCCTGACGGTGACCGGCGCGGGGCCCGGGCTACGCGCCCTGCTCGGCCTCGTGGGACTCGCCGAGCTCCTCGGGGAGGCCGAAGAGGGGGAACCAGCGGTCGGTGTCCAGGAAGGCGTTGAGCCCGGTGATCCGCCCGCCTGAGACCTCCAGCACCTGCAGCGCCCACGGGACGTGGCCCGGCCGGCCGTCCTGCCGCGGCCGGTACTGGCCGAAGGCGGGCAGGCCGTTGGCCGTGGTGGGGACCAGGCGGGAGCCCTTGCAGCCGATGCCCTGGTTCAGGTGCCACGCGGCGATGTCCGCATGACCCTGCAGCCACAGGTCGAACGGCGGCATGGACAGCACCGCGTCCTCGTGGAGCAGTGCGGTCAGCCGGGAGATGTCGTACGCCTCGAAGGCGGACACGTACTGCTCCAGCAGCTTCGCCTGCTCCGCGTCGAGCGGGTCGGCGGGCTGGCTGTCGCGGGCCGGGCGGGCGGCCAGCGTGGCCCGGGCGCGCTGCAGGGCGCTGTTCACCGAGGCGGTGGTGGTGTCCAGCAGGGTCGCCACCTCGTCGGCCTTCCAGGCCAGCACCTCGCGCAGGATCAGCACGGCCCGCTGCTTCGGCGGCAGGTGCTGCAGCGCCGCGACGAACGCGAGGCGCACCGACTCCTTCGCCAGCGCCGCCTCCGCCGGGTCGGCGGTCTGCGGCAGCACCCGTCCGTCCGGGACGGGCTCCAGCCAGGTCACCTCGGGCCGTTCGTTCAGCACGGCGGAGGCCTGGTGCTGCGGGGCGCCGAGGTCCATGGGGCGGGCCCGCTTGTTGCCGGCGCTCAGCAGGTCCATGCAGACGTTGGTGGCGATGCGGTACAGCCAGGAGCGCAGCGAGGACCGCCCCTCGAACTTCCCGTAGGCGCGCCAGGCGCGGACGTACGTGTCCTGCACCGCGTCCTCGGCGTCGAAGGAGGAGCCGAGCATGCGGTAGCAGTAGCCGGTGAGCTCCACGCGGTAGCGGTCGAGCGCCGCGTCCAGTCCCGCGTCGGCGTCGGCGGCGCGGCTGGCGGCGAGGCCGGCGGTGTCCGTCATCTGTGTCGCTCCCCTGGTCGGTCCCCGTGCAACGGAACCTACCGGAGGGGTCCGACAGCCGCAGCCCGGCGCGGAACCGCCCGGCGCCACCGGGCCGTTCCCGCTTCAGCGGGCCGCCAGCAGCCGCCGCTCCGCCCGGGCCGCGTGCGAGCCGTACAGGGTGATCGACACGACGCCCAGCACCGCCAGCAGCGCGATCGCGGCCGTGGCCGCCCAGCCCCCGGAGTGGTAGGCGAGCGCGCCCAGCGTGCCGCCCGCGCTGGAGCCGAGATAGTACGCGGACTGGTACAGCGCGGAGGCCTGCGCGCGGCCCGACACGGCGGTCCGGCTGACCGCGGCGGAGGCCACCGCGTGGCCCGCGAAGAAGCCCGCGGTGATCAGGACGAGCCCGGCGACGATCGCGGCCACCGAGTCGGCCAGCGAGAGCAGCAGCCCGAGGGCGGTGGTGGCCACCGCCAGGTACAGGGCGCCGCGCCGCCCCATGCGGGCCACGAGCTGGCCCGCGGCGGCGGAGGAGACCGTACCGACCAGGTAGATCAGGAAGATCGAGCCGATCGCGCCCTGGCCGAGGGAGAACTCGTCGACCAGCCGGTAGCCGATGACGGTGTAGACGGCGCCGAAGACGGTCATGAACAGGGCGCCGATCCCGTACAGGCGCAGTAGCAGCGGATTGCGCAGGTGTCCGGCGACGGCGGCGCCCACCGCGCGCGGGTCCAGCGAGGCCGGGCGGAAGAACCGTGCCCGCGGCAGCAGCACCCAGAAGGCGACCGCGCAGGCCAGCGCCATCGCGCCGACGGCGAGCAGGCCGGCCCGCCAGCCCCAGGCCTGGGCCGCCCAGCCGGTGACGAGGCGGCCGCTCATGCCGCCGATGGAGTTGCCCGCCACGAACAGGCCGATCGCTCCCACCAGTGCCTTCGGCTGCACCTCCTCCGCCAGGTACGCCATCGCGGAGGCGGGGATGCCGGCGATCGCCGCACCCTGCACGGCGCGCAGCGCCACCAGCCACTCCAGGTTCGGCGCGAACGGCACGAGGAGCCCGATGCCGACGGCGACCGCCATGGACACCGTCATCATCCGGGTCCGGCCGAAGCGCTCGGAGAGCGCGCTGAGCGGCAGTACGAACAGGGCGAGCGCACCGGTGGCCGCGGAGACGGTCCAGCTGGCCTGGCCGGCCGTCACGCCGAAGCCTTCGGAGACGGCGGGCAGCAGGGCCTGCGTGGAGTAGAGGAGGGCGAACGTCGCGAGACCGGCGGCGAAGAGCGCGAGGCTCATCCGGCGGTAGCCGGGGCGGCCGGGGGCGTGGGCCCGGGGTTCCTGCGGGGACGACGGGGTGGAGGCACCCGGGATGACGGGTGCCCCGGTATGAACGGGAGGCATGTCTCGACCGTAGACCCGCCCCGTTTCATGCGTCCAATGCACGAAATCGCGATAATCGATCCTCTGGTGCATCAGCACAGCTCAGAGGGGCGCTTGTCAATGAACCGTTACGAAGAAGACACCGCTGTGACAGCTTTGCTGGCCCCGCGGCTGGCGTACTTCGCCGCGGTCGCCCGGCACGAGCACGTCACCCGCGCCGCCCACGAGCTGGGCGTTCCGCAGTCCACCCTGTCGCGGGCCATGGTCCGGCTCGAACAGGACCTGGGCGTCGCGCTGTTCGCCCGTACGGGCCGTACCGTCGCGCTCACCACCGCCGGCCGGACCTTCCTCGGCGCGGCCGAGAAGGCGCTCGCCGAGATCGCCCGGGCCGCCGGATCGGTCCAGCACGACGCCGACTCCGCCTACGGCAAGGTGGCGTTCGGATTCCTGCACACCCTCGGCCCCGAGACCGTACCCGGCCTGATCCGCGCCTTCCGCGCCGACCACCCCGGCGTCCGCTTCTCCCTCGTCCAGAACTACGGCGAGGCGATGCTGGAGCGGCTGCGGGCCGGCGAGCTCGACCTCTGCCTGACCTCGCCCCTCCCGGTCGCCCCCGACCTGGTGGCCCGCCGGCTGGACGAGCAGCGGCTGCGCCTGGTCGTCCCCGACGACCACCGCCTCGCGACCCGCAAGCGGATCCGCCTCGCCGAGGCCGCCGAGGAAACCTTCGTCACCCTGGAACCCGGCTACGGGCTGCGCCGCATCACCGACGACCTGTGCGCCGAGGCCGGGTTCACCCCCCGGGTCGCCTTCGAGGGCGAGGAGGCCGAGACGCTGCGCGGGCTGGTCGCGGCCGGTCTCGGCGTGGCCCTGCTGCCGCCGCCGGCGGTGCCGCGCCCCGGTGTGGTCGAGCTGACGGTGACGGCCCCGCGGGCGGTCCGCGAGATCGGGGTCGCCTGGCTCGACGGCCACCCCGACACCCCGCCGGTGGCCCAGTTCAAGCGGTTCCTGCTGTCCCGGCGGGGCCGGCTGATCCCGGAGACCCACCACGGCCCGGTTCAGGACGCGCCGGCCTCCGAAGCGGCCGCCGCGCCCGACAGCGGAACCGCGGAGAGCAGGTAGCCCGCCTGGAAGCGGGACTTGGCGCCGACCGCCCGCATGATCTCCGCGATGTGGCGCTGGCAGGTCCGCTCGGACATGCCCGGACGGCGCGCGATCGCCCTGTCCTCCAGCCCCTCCGACAGCAGCCGCACGATCGTCTGCCGCAGCTGGTCCGAGAGCGAGCGGGCCGCCTCCCGGCTCACCGTCGCCGGGAACCGGTCCGCCTTCAGCCAGCAGCGCTCGAAGGCCGAGGCCATGAAGTGCACGACGCCGGGCCCCCGCACCACCAGCGCCGCCCCCGCGCGGTCCGGCACCGTCATCAGCCCTGTGTGCTCCGGGACCAGCGCGCGCACCGCCCCCAGGTCGGTGACCGTCTCCAGCTCCTGCCGCCCCGGCCCGCTGCGGTCGCGCTGCGCGGCCTCTGCCTCGTACGCCGGCACCAGCGCATCCAGGCGGCCGCGCGGCCGGTCCACCTCGTCGTGGGCGTCCCGGACGAGCAGGGCCAGCGGCGCCGCGGCCCGGGACGCCGCCGCCCGCGGGGCCACGGCGCTCCACCGGTCCGGGTCGCCGCCGGGGCCTGCTGGAGCAGGTGGGCGGCGGCCAGCTCGGTGATCGCCCCGGCCGCCCGCGGGCCGAGACCGGCACAGTGGAACATCGGGCCGTCCGCTGTGCGGACGCGCGCGCGGTGATGGGTGCGCCGGACCCCGCCGTGCCATCCGGCCGCACGGGGGCGGAGCGGAGGGCACCGGCGGACCGGCGCGCCCGCCTCCGGAGGACGGGCGCTAGCCGCCGGAGGGCTTCGCGTAGTCGCCGTAGCCGGTCCAGTCGACGGCCACGCACGGCTCGTCGCCCAGGACCCAGGCGTCGTGGCCGGGCGACAGCTGCATGAAGTCGCCGGGGCCGTAGTCGCTGCTCTCCCCGTCGTCCATGACGACGTGCATGCGGCCGCTGATGACGTACCCCGTGTGCGCGGACTGACAGCTGTCGGTGCCGGCGATCGGCTTGATGTGCTCGGACCAGCGCCAGCCCGGCTCGAACACGGCGCGGCCCACGGGCCCGCCGTCGGTCTGGATCAGGTCCAGCCGGCCCTTGCCGTCCTCGAAGGGACGCGTCTCGTCGGCCTCGTCGAAGTTCCTGCGCACCATGGTCATGCCCCATCGCCTCCCGAAGGGGTTGCGGAGGTGGGCCCCGAGTCCATTTCTCACTTTAACGCCGGTGGCCCTCCTCAACCCCGCAGCGAGCGGCTCAACCCCGCAGCGAGCGGCCGAACCCGGCGGCGAGCGGCATCCGCAGGCCCAGCGGCGGCGGGGCCGCCAGGGCATCGGTCACCGGTCGCGAGTACCGGCCCGTGAACAGGGCCCCGAGGACGAAGTCCACGGACAGCGCCACGACTTCCGCCTGGTGGTCCCGTAACCGGTGGCCGTCGGAGTGGACCTCGAACCGGCACGTCGTCCGGTTCGCCTTCTTCGCCCGCGCCGCGAGGCGGAACGATGCTTCAGGGGCGCTGCGCGCGTCGTTCGTCCCGTGCACGATCAGCACCTGCCGGCCGGACAGCTGCTTCACCGGTTCAGGTGTGTCCGGTCCCGCCGCCTCGTCCAGCGAAGGCGCGAGCGCCAGAACGGAGTTGACGGCCCCGTGGCCCGCGGCGAGCAGCGCCGCCCGGCCGCCCGCCGCGTGGCCGGCGAGGCAGAGGGGCACGTCCCCGTAGCGGCGGACCGCCTCGTCCGCCGCCCACCGGGCGTCGCCCTCCCGGCTGCCGTCCCCGCCGTACGCCACGGTGTGCGTGACCAGCCCTTCCGCCCGGCCCGCGCGGGCCAGGGCCCGGGCGAGCGGCCGCACCGGACCGGGGGGCCACCGGGTCGCCCCGGGGAGCAGGAGCACCACACCGCTGACCGTCGAGACCGAGTCGTTCGCGCCGGCCGCCCGCCCCAGGCGGGCCCCGCGCGCCGGAGGCGCATCATGAGACATGGCGGAACAGTCTCAGACTGACAGGTGTACGCGACCCGTCCGTACGGTCTCTGTTGGATATCGGACCTGCGCCGTGACCCAGCTCTACGCGCGTAGGCGCTAGAGTGCGCAGATGACGAGCCAGACCACCGAACTGCCCACCCCGGAACAGATCCGCCGCGCCCCGAAGGTGCTGCTGCACGACCACCTCGACGGCGGCCTGCGTCCCGGCACCATCATCGAGCTGGCCCGCGCGGTCGGCTACGACAAGCTCCCCGAGACCGACGCCGACAAGCTGGGCGTGTGGTTCCGGGACGCCGCCGACTCCGGTTCCCTGCCCCGCTACCTGGAGACGTTCGCGCACACCTGCGCCGTCATGCAGACGAAGGAGGCGCTCTTCCGGGTCGCCGCCGAGTGCGCCGAGGACCTCGCGGAGGACGGCGTCGTCTACGCGGAGGTCCGCTACGCGCCGGAGCAGCACCTGGAGGCCGGCCTGACCCTCGAAGAGGTCGTCGAGGCCGTGAACGAGGGCTTCCGCGAGGGCGAGCGCCGGGCGCGGGAGAGCGGCCACCGCATCCGCGTGGGCGCGCTGCTCACCGCGATGCGCCACGCCGCCCGCGCGCTGGAGATCGCGGAGCTGGCCAACCGCTACCGCGACAACGGCGTCGTCGGCTTCGACATCGCCGGCGCCGAGGCAGGTTTCCCTCCCACCCGCCACCTCGACGCGTTCGAGTACCTCAAGCGCGAGAACAACCACTTCACGATCCACGCGGGCGAGGCCTTCGGCCTGCCGTCGATCTGGCAGGCGCTGCAGTGGTGCGGCGCGGACCGCCTCGGCCACGGCGTGAAGATCATCGACGACATCGAGGTCGCCGAGGACGGTTCCGTCAAGCTGGGCCGGCTGGCCTCGTACGTCCGTGACAAGCGCATCCCCCTGGAGATGTGCCCGACGTCGAACCTGCAGACCGCCGCGGCCGCCTCGTACGCCGAGCACCCGATCGGCCTGCTGCGCAAGCTGCACTTCCGGCTGACGGTCAACACCGACAACCGGCTGATGAGCGGCACCAGCATGAGCCGCGAGTTCGAGCACCTGGTCGACACCTTCGGCTACTCGCTCGACGACATGCAGTGGTTCACCGTCAATGCCATGAAGTCCGCGTTCATTCCTTTCGATGAACGACTGGCCATGATCAACGACGTGATCAAGCCCGGCTACGCCGAGCTGAAGTCGGAATGGCTGTTCCGGCAGACCGCTTCGACCAGCGGTTCTGTTTCGGCCTAGGCCACGGCCTGACCGAAGGAAAGCGTCCGGGAGGAACAATTCCCGGGCGCTTTCTCATATTTGAGGATGTTTGCGGGCCGCGGTTTCCAGTGGCTAGTTTGCGGAGCCGCCCGATTCCCCAGTCCCAAGGACCAACCTCCATGAAGCAGTCAGCTGCCAAGACCCTCGGTGTCGCCGCCCTCGGTGCCGCCTTCGCCGCCGTCGCGGCCGGTACCGCCTCGGCCGCCGTCCCCGCCATCGGCGTCACCGACGCGCTGGGCACCGCGACCGGCGCGCTCCAGGGCCTCACCAGCCAGCAGCACGTGAGCCCCAAGGGCCAGGACGCCAGCGACCCCGGCGCCGCGGTCACCCAGCTGACCGACACCGTCGGCCCCCTGGTCGGCGGCCTGCCGGTCGGCGCCCTCGGCGGAGGCTGATCCCCGCCGGATCCCCGCCGGATCCGCACCCGCACCCGCAGCCGGATCCGCACCTGGTTCCGCACCGGATCCACCCGGGATCCGCGCCGATTCGTACGCGCGCACGCAGGGCGCATGCCGGTTCGACCGGGTGTGCGCCCCGCGGCGCGGTGTGCCAGGATCCCCGCCAACCGCCCGTCGACGGACGGGCGGGGGTACCACCCGGCGGTAGCCGGGGGAGAGGTCACCGGTCATGCGCCTGATGCCCCGAAGCACGGTCGGAGCGGCCGCCGCCGCCCTGCTGCCCGCCCTCCTGCTGGGGGCTGTCGGATGCGGTGCGGGCGCCCCTGCGGGCGGGAAGGCCCCGGACCAGAAGGACTCCGCCCCGGCCGGGACGACACCCGGCGGCTCTCCGGACGCAGGCCCCCCGTCCGGTGCCGCCGCCCCGGCGAAGACCGGGGGGACCAGGCTGGAGCGCTCCGCCCTCGAACAGGGCGACCTGCCCGGCTACCAGGTCTCGGCGCAGGGCAAGAACCCGAACGCCCCCGACGGCCAGCCCCAGGCCGACCGGAAGACCTGTCAGCCGCTGGCCGACATCATGGGCGACGAGCCGGACCCGGCGGCGCGCGAGACCGTCAACCGCGGCATCGGCTCGCAGAAGCAGGTCGGCCTCGCCGTCTCCGCCTCCGTCAGCTCCTACGCCGAACGCGACGCGAAGGCCCTGATCACCCGCCTCGAAGACGCGGTCGCCGCCTGCGGTACGGGCTTCACGGCCACCGTCGACAAGCAGAGCGGCAGCTACCGGGACGTGCGCGCGGCCGACTACCGGACCGCCGGCGACGACACCGTCAGTTGGACCACGACCGCCTCCGCCCAGGGCGTCTCGGCCCAGGTCCACGTCGTCGTCGTGCGCCAGGGCGACACCGTGGTGCGGCTGATGGCCCTCAACGTGACCGGCGCAGGGCAGCAGGCCCAGGTGCCGCACGAGGTGGCGGACAAGCAGCTGGAGAAGGTCCGCCGCGCCACCTGACGGCGGGCCGGCGGAGGGTCACCAGGCGGCGGACGAGGACTTCTCGTTCGGCAGCAGCAGCCACAGCGCCAGGTAGATCAGGAACTGCGGGCCGGGCAGCAGGCACGAGACGACGAATATCAGCCGCATCGTGTTCGCGGAAATTCCGAAGCGGCGCGCCAGGCCGGCGCAGACGCCGCCGATCCAACGGCCGTCACGGGGGCGCGTAAGGGCGCTCATGGGGTCTCCTCTGTCGCATTTCGCGGGGGTTTCCCGCGATGCCTCAATACTCCCGCGGCACCGCTGACAGAACGTCGGTCCAGGGTCCCAGCCCGACCCTGGTAATTCTCGGGGTGGACCCCTGAGTCGGTCGGGAAGCGCGCGCCCGCTGCGAGCGGCGCAGCCGGGCCCGCAGCGCCGGTACGACGACCGCGTGCGCCAGCACCACGCCGAGGGTGTTCAGCAGCACCGAGTCCACGTCGGGCACCCGGCCCGGGACCGCACTCTGCAGCATCTCGATGCCGATCGACACCAGCGCGCCCGCGGCGGCCGTCCGCGCCAGCGAGGACCACGCGGCCAGCGGCGACGGCGCCAGGCTCCCGCCGGCCAGGGGCAGCAGGACGCCGAGCGGGGCGAGCAGCGCCAGGCCCTCGCCGATCCGGCGGGCTGCCTCCAGCGGCCCGAGCGCGAGATCGGCCCGGATCCCCTCGAAGGGGGTCAGGTTCGGGGCAGCCGCCCAGGGCACGTCCAGGGGGCGGAGGGTGAGCCAGCCGACGAGGAGCAGATGAGCGACCAGCAGGCCCCCGCCGAGGAGCCGGAGCCGCAGGTGTATGGCGGTGGCGGCGCGGGGGCCGACCTCATGACGCTGCACACCGGCGAGGACGCAGCGGGCGGTGGCTTCGGTTCCGAAATGCCCCGGACGGTGGGGGCTGATGAGAATCCGATCGGATGAAAACACCGGGGTTGTGGACGAGCCTTCCCGCCGCCCGGCCGTCATCACGCACAGTGAGCGGGACGACGCACACCGGATGCAGTGGAGGAAGGCAGCCATGTTCGGACACCGCAGGGCCGGAAGGGGCCGCGCCCGGCCCGTCCGGCGGATCGCCGCCCTGGCCGGCGCCCACGCCCTGGCCGCCGCCCTGACCGGGTTCGGCGCGGTCCCGGCGCACGCCGCGGAGCCGACCTGCTTCAACGCGGTCGCGACGGGCACCGTCGGCACCCCGGGGGACGACGTGCTCATCGGCACGGAGGGCCGCGACGTCATCGACGGCCGGGGCGGCCACGACAAGATCTGCGGTCTGGGCGGCGACGACGTACTGATCGGCGGGAGCGGGGACGACCAGATCGCGGGCGGCGCCGGCGACGACCAGCTGGACGGCGGGGCCGGCGTCGACCTGCTGGTCGGCGACGACATGGCCTGGACCGGCGACGCCACCGGCCCCACCGGACGCGACCGCCTGGTCGGCGGGGCCGCGGGCGACTCCCTGATCGGCGACCACTACGCCGTCCAGGGCACCGCGAACGGCGCCTCCGCCGACCTGCTGTTCGGCGGGGACGGCGAGGACTCCCTGACCGGCGACAGCGTCGGCGACCGGGCCACCGGCGGCGCCGACGACCGCCTCGAAGGCGGCCGGGACAGCGACAACCTCACCGGCGACTCGGCCGGGTTCCACGACGCGGCCGGCGCCGGCGACGACGTCCTGCTGGAGGGCCCCGGGGACAACGGCCTCGCCACCGGTGACAGCAGCTCGATCCTGGGGAACGTCAGCGGCAGCGGCGGGGACGACGTCATCGACCTCGGCGAGGACGGCGGCTTCGGCGCCTGGGGCGACCACCAGACCTACTCCGGCACCGCCGTCGGCTCCGGCAACGACCGCATCCTCGGCGGCAGGGCGGGCGAGGTCGTCCTCGCCGGGGACAGCGGCCTCGGCGACCCCGCCGGCGCGACAGCGGGCCACGACGTGATCGACGGCCGCGGCGGGAACGACCGCATCATCGGCGACAACGCCGACGCCCGGTTCACCAACGACTCCGTCGGCACCGCGGGCGGCATGGACTTCCTCACCGGCGGCGCCGGCGACGACTTCCTGCGCGGCGGACCCGCCAACGACACCCTCAACGGCGGCGCGGACACGGACGACTGCGACGGGGAGAGCGCCACGAACGTGCAACTGGCCTGCGAGATCTGAACCGGGCGGCCCGGCGACCCGCGGCCCTCCCGGAGTCCCCGCGCAGGTCCGGGCGGGCGGGGCGGCGGGGACGGACCGTCACCCGTTCGGCGCAATGCCGCTCGCCGGGGGGCCGCAACGCCCGCACGCTCGAATGGCCCCCACCCATTCGAGCGAGAGGCGAGGTGGCGCGATGACAACCACTCCCACGCCCGCACCCGCCGGAAAACCCGGCGCCACGCATCCCTGGGCGTCCGGCGGCACGATGCTCGCCGGTGTCCTGATGGTGATCAACGGTGTCTTCGCGATCATCGAAGGCATTTCCGCCATCGCGAGGGACGACATCTTCTACACCCGGATCGGCGACTACGTCTACAAGTTCAGCCTGTCCGGCTGGGGCTGGATCCACCTGATCCTGGGCATCGTGGTCCTGATCGTCGGCATCTTCCTGCTCAAGGGTGCGAACTGGGCGCGGATCGCCGGTATCGTCCTCGCCTCGCTGTCGGTGATCGTCCACTTCCTCTGGCTGCCCTACCAGCCGCTGTGGTCGCTCGTCGTCATCGCCGTGGCCGTGTTCATCATCTGGGCCCTGTGCACCGACAAGGAGCCCGCGCGCTGGTGAGCCGCAGCCGAGCGCAAGCCGACCGCGTACGAATCGGGACGGTGACGGTCCGAACGGTGACGGCCCGGACGGTCTAGCGGACGGCGAGCAGCACGATCAGGAGCACCGCTCCCACCACGGCCGGCGCGATGACCTCGTACGACCAGCGCACGCGCACACCGCCCTGCGCCCCGGCCCGCGAGGCACCGCGCTCGGCCAGTTCGCGCAGCTCGTCGACCACCTGGTCCGCGTGCGCCCGCTGCGGTTCGGCGGGCGCCGCGGCGCCGTTCGAACCGGCGGCGCCCTTGTGGTCCGCGCCCAGGCCCTTGCCGGTGAGCCCGCCGCGACGGCTGAGCTGCTGCCGGTTCGCCTTCTTCCGCTCCCGCAGCGAGACGGGCACCGACCACAGCTGGTACTTCGCCCCCTCGGCCAGCACCTCGGCGGAGTACCCGGCACGGACCGCGTCCACGGCGGCCCAGGGCAGCTCGATGACCCGGAAGGGGTTGCGCACCCGCATCCGGTTCTCGTTGGCGAAGACGGCCGGGCGGATCGTGAACGCCACCGTCAGCGGTACGGCGAACAGGGCGATCGCCACGGCGACCCAGCGGGCGTCGTCCGACCCGCGCACCAGGGCGTCCCCGCACAGCCACACGATCAGGGCCAGCAGCAGGAGCCCCGTGACCACGGCCATGGGGGAGCGGTAGACCCGGTCGTCGTAGACCGGCTCGTCATCGGGCTGCTGGCTGCTCATGCGCCCGATTCTGCCTCACGGCGCCGGGGCCCACGAGGTCGGCGTACAGGATGATGTTGTCGGGGCGGTGGCCGTCTGTGAGCTCACCGCCGCAGGTGATGAGCCGCAGTTCGGGGCCGGCGGTGTTCCCGTAGACCTTGGTGGTCGGGAAGTGCTTCTTGTCGACCTGTTCCAGTTCCCGGACGCGGAAGACGGCGGCGGTGCCGTCCGCCCGGTCCACCGTGATCTCGTCGCCGGTGCGGATCCGCGACACGTCGCGCAGGACGGCCGGGCCGCGTGCGGTGTCGAAGTGCCCGATCAGCACGGCCGGGCCGGTCTCCCCGGGCGTGACGCCCTTGGTGTACCAGCCGATCCGGTCCGCCTGCTCCACGGAGGGCACCTCGACCGTGCCGTCGGCGGCCAGGCCCAGCCTGAGCAGCGGTCCCGTGTCCACGCCGGCCGCCGGCACCCGCACCCGTACGGGCTCGGAGGCGGGCAGGGCGGCCGCGGGCCCGGCCGGGGCGTCGCCGCCGGCGGAGGCCGGGGGCGCCGCCGACGCCGCCGTGACGTGCGGCGGGGGCGTGGCCGGTCCGGCCGGGGCGCCGGCGCAGCCGGTCAGCGCGGCCAGGCAGAGCAGGGCGGCCGGTCCGAGGAGGGCGGCGGCGAGCGGCGGGCGTGTGCGGTGGGCCATGGGGTGCTCCGGAAACGGGACCGGCGGGCCGCCACTGGGGCGGCCCGCCGGCTGGGGTGTGGGTGGTGCGGTGTGGCCTGAGGAGGGCCGGGACATGCGGTGGTGCGGGTGGTGCGGGTAGTGCCGATCGTGCGGTGGTGCGGGTGGTGCCGGCGGGGTGGCCGGCGGGGTGGGTCAGGCGCGGTTGCGGGCGGCGCGGCCGCGGGCGGCCCAGGCAGCCCCGAGACCGGCGAGGATCGCGACCAGGCCCCCGCCGGCAGCCAGGGTGGTGCTGTCGTCCGTGTCCTCGGCGGCGATCTCGGCGCCCGCGGCGACCGAGCCCTGCGGCACGACCACCGTCTGGGCGACCGTCTGCGGCTTCACGTCGGCGGCCGGCTTCGTGTCGGCGACCGACTTCACGGCGACCGTGGTCGTGGCGACGGTCTTGGTGGAGCGCGTGGTCTCCGGCAGCAGGTAGAAGTCCGCGGCGCCCTCGCCCTGCACGCGGACGGTGAGGCCGTAGCGGCCGTCGTCCGTCTTGGCGAGCTTGTAGTCGGTGCCGTCGACCACCGCGTGGGGGGAGGAGAGGGTCAGCGTCGCCAGGACGCGGCCCGCCCGGCCGTCGGCCGGCTTCCAGTCGTCGGCGACGGCGCGGATCCAGACCTCGGGGCCCTCGGCGTCGTTGCGCAGCACCGCGATCCGGCCCTTGCCGACGAGCACGATCTCGCCGTCGAAGCGGTCCTTGACCGTCGTGGCCGGGGTCTTCGGGGTCTTCGGGGCCTCCGGCGACTTCGGCTTCTCCGGGGCCGGCTTGACCGGGTTCTGCGGGGTCTTCACGGACTCGGCCTTCGGCAGCGGGAAGGACTTGGTGGCGCCGTCCGTGGTGACCGTCAGCACCGGGGCGGAGGTGTCGAGCTTGGTGAGCTTCAGGCTGAGCCCGTTGATCGTGTCGCCGGTGTGGGAGCGGTCCAGCGTCGTCAGGACGCGGACCATGTAGGCGTCGCCCGGCTTCCACTGCTCGCCCACGGCGCGGATCCAGGCCTCGGGGCCCTCGGGCCCGTTGCGCAGCACCGCGACCAGACCCGCGCCGATGTAGACCGGCTCGCCCGCGTAGCGGTCGTTGTCCGAGACGGTCCCGTACACCGAAGTCGTCAGGCCCTGCACGGCCGGCGCGGCGAACGCGGTCGTGGCGGCGGGTGCCAGCAGCGCCCCGGCGAGGGCGGCGGTGACGATCGAGGTACGGAGGGCGGTACGCATAACGACTCCAGAATGCTCTGTCGTGGATAGGTGGGAGAGTCGCATGCCGCGTTTTCTCTGTCGGGCTTTCATCCGGTGAGGTCTGGCGGGCTGCTGAAGAAAAATCTACGGATCTTGTTCACCCGGAGCGTGCGGTTCCTGTCATGGCCCTGTAACGGCCCTGACCAGCGGATTCCGCTTGTTACCCGCCGGTGTCCCGCGCGGCCCCGCGCCCGGATGGGCCCACCCCCGCACAAATGTGCACCGCGAGGGGGTGACAGGAAGCTACGCGCGTAGATATGCTCATGTGGTGACCATGCCCACCATCCCCGCATTCGCCGACGTGACGACGTCCGACAGTGCGCTGCGCCGGTTCCTGCACGGGCTGCCCGGCGTGGACGCCGTCGGCCTGGAGGCCCGCGCGGCCGCCCTCGGTACCCGTTCGATCAAGACCTCGGCCAAGGCGTACGCCATCGACCTGGCCATCTCGATGATCGACCTGACCACGCTC
The DNA here is from genome assembly GCF_055564695.1 of Streptomyces sp. NPDC029014. NCBI lineage: Bacteria > Bacillati > Actinomycetota > Actinomycetes > Kitasatosporales > Streptomycetaceae > Streptomyces > Streptomyces sp. NPDC029014. The sequence goes on along the minus strand of NZ_JBVHVT010000031.1, from coordinate 5,086 downwards.
GAGGGTGCCGACACCCCGGGCAAGGTCCGGTCGCTCGCAGCCAAGGCCGTCAACCCCGACCCCACCGACCGTACGACGCCCATGACCGCCGCGGTCTGCGTCTACCCGGACATGGTGGCCACCGCCAAGGCCGGCCTGAACGGCGCCGACGTGAAGGTCGCGTCCGTCGCCACCGCCTTCCCGGCCGGTCGCGCCGCGCTGCCGGTCAAGCTCGCGGACACCCGTGACGCCGTCGCCGCCGGCGCCGACGAGATCGACATGGTCATCGACCGTGGCGCCTTCCTCGCCGGCCGCTACCTGGAGACGTACGAGCTGATCAAGGCCGTCAAGGAGGCCTGCGTCCGGCCGGACGGCACCGCCGCCCGCCTCAAGGTCATCTTCGAGACCGGCGAGCTGTCGACGTACGACAACATCCGCCGCGCCTCCTGGATCGGCATGCTCGCGGGCGCCGACTTCATCAAGACCTCCACCGGCAAGGTCGGCGTCAACGCCACCCCCGCCAACACCCTGCTCATGCTCGAAGCCGTCCGTGACTTCAAGGCGCAGACCGGCATCCAGATCGGCGTGAAGCCGGCGGGCGGTATCCGGACCACGAAGGACGCCATCAAGTTCCTGGTCCTGGTCAACGAGACCGCGGGCGAGGCCTGGCTGACCAACGAGTGGTTCCGCTTCGGCGCCTCCAGCCTGCTCAACGACCTGTTGATGCAGCGCCAGAAGCTGAACACCGGCCGTTACTCCGGTCCCGACTACGTGACGGTGGACTGATCACCATGGCATCTGCATTCGAGTACGCACCGGCTCCCGAGTCCCGCTCGGTCGTCGACATCGCCCCCTCCTACGGGCTCTTCATCGACGGTGAGTTCACCGACGCCGCCGACGGCAAGGTCTTCAAGACCGTCTCGCCGTCCACCGAGGAGGTCCTCGCCGAGGTCGCCCAGGCGGGCGCCGCGGACGTCGACCGCGCCGTCAAGGCCGCCCGCAGGGCCTTCGAGAAGTGGTCCGCGCTGCCGGGCTCCGAGCGCGCCAAGTACCTCTTCCGCATCGCCCGGATCATCCAGGAGCGCAGCCGCGAGCTGGCCGTCCTGGAGACCCTGGACAACGGCAAGCCGATCAAGGAGACCCGCGACGCGGACCTCCCGCTGGTCGCCGCGCACTTCTTCTACTACGCGGGCTGGGCCGACAAGCTCGACCACGCCGGCTACGGTGCGAACCCGCGCCCGCTGGGCGTCGCCGGCCAGGTCATCCCGTGGAACTTCCCGCTGCTGATGCTGGCGTGGAAGATCGCTCCGGCGCTGGCCGCCGGTAACACGGTGGTCCTCAAGCCCGCCGAGACGACCCCGCTGTCCGCCCTGTTCTTCGCGGACATCTGCCGCCAGGCGGGCCTGCCCAAGGGCGTCGTCAACATCCTCCCCGGCTACGGGGACACCGGCGCGGCCCTCGTCGGGCACGCGGACGTCAACAAGGTCGCGTTCACCGGTTCCACCGCGGTCGGCAAGGCCATCGCCCGCCAGGTCGCCGGCACCGACAAGAAGCTCACCCTGGAGCTGGGCGGCAAGGGCGCCAACATCGTCTTCGACGACGCCCCCATCGACCAGGCCGTCGAGGGCATCGTCGGCGGCATCTTCTTCAACCAGGGCCAGGTCTGCTGCGCCGGCTCCCGCCTGCTGGTCCAGGAGTCGATCCACGACGAGCTGCTGGACTCGCTCAAGCGCCGCCTGAGCACCCTGCGCCTCGGCGACCCGCTCGACAAGAACACCGACATCGGCGCGATCAACTCCGCCGAGCAGCTGGCCCGGATCACCGCCCTCGCGGACACCGGTGAGGCCGAGGGTGCCGAGCGTTGGTCCCCGGCCTGCGAGCTGCCGTCCTCCGGCTACTGGTTCGCCCCGACGCTCTTCACGAACGTCAGCCAGGCGCACACCATCGCCCGCGACGAGATCTTCGGCCCGGTGCTTTCCGTGCTGAGCTTCCGCACGCCGGACGAGGCCGTCGCCAAGGCCAACAACAGCCAGTACGGCCTGTCCGCCGGCATCTGGACGGAGAAGGGCTCGCGCATCCTCGCGGTCGCGAACAAGCTCCGCGCCGGTGTCGTCTGGGCCAACACGTTCAACAAGTTCGACCCGACCTCGCCCTTCGGCGGCTACAAGGAGTCGGGCTTCGGCCGCGAGGGCGGTCGCCACGGCCTGGAGGCTTACCTCGATGTCTGAGTCGACCGCGCGTCTGAACGTCTTCAAGACCTACAAGCTGTACGTCGGGGGCAAGTTCCCCCGCTCCGAGAGCGGCCGGGTGTACGAAGTGACGGACTCCAAGGGCAACTGGCTGGCCAATGCCCCGCTGTCCTCCCGCAAGGACGCCCGTGACGCGGTCGTCGCCGCCCGCAAGGCCTTCAGCGGCTGGTCCGGCGCGACCGCCTACAACCGCGGCCAGATCCTCTACCGCATCGCCGAGATGCTGGAGGGCCGCCGCGAGCAGTTCGTCCGCGAGGTCGGCGAGGCCGAGGGCCTGTCCAAGTCCAAGGCCGCCGCGGTCGTGGACGCGGCCATCGACCGCTGGGTCTGGTACGCGGGCTGGACCGACAAGATCGCCCAGGTCGTCGGCGGGGCCAACCCGGTTGCGGGCCCGTACTTCAACCTGTCCACCCCGGAGCCGACCGGTGTCGTCACGGTCGTGGCCCCGCAGGACTCGTCCTTCCTGGGCCTGGTCTCCGTGATCGCCCCGGTGATCGCGACCGGCAACACCGCGGTCGTCATCGCCAGCGAGAAGGCCCCGCTGCCGGCCCTGTCCCTGGGCGAGGTGCTGGCCACCTCCGACCTGCCGGGCGGCGTCGTCAACATCCTGTCCGGCAAGGCCTCCGAGATGGGCCCGCACCTCGCGGCCCACCAGGACGTCAACGCGATCGACCTGGCGGGCGCCGACGCGGCCCTCGCCAAGGAGCTGGAGATCGCCGCCGCCGACAACCTGAAGCGCGTCCTGCGTCCACAGCCTGTGGGCGACTGGACCGGCGACCAGGGCACGGCGCGCATGACGGCGTTCCTGGAGACCAAGACGGTCTGGCACCCGACGGGCTCGCTCGGCGCCTCCGGCTCGTCCTACTGAGGCAGCCCCCGAGGGCCGAGCCCCCATGAACCGACCCCGGCAGCAACCCCCGTGCTGCCGGGGTCGTTCTCTGCCGTCCGGTTTACTTGCCGCCGGTCAGGGGGCCGAGGAGGGAGCCGACGGCCGCCTCGGGGAGTTCGGCGACCGAGGGGCCCTGGGTGAGGGTGCCGGTGACCATGCCGGTGCCGACCGACGGGAAGTCCGCCACCTTCGTGGCGATGCCGTTGTCCAGCGGGTCCACGCCCGTGTGGGCCAGCGGGTTCACCTTCAGGTTCGCGAGCGGGTCGACGACCCCGGCGACCGCCGCCGGAACCGACAGTTCGCCCGCCTGGGCGCCGCCCGCGGCCATCGCGAGGGCCGCACTGGCCATCGAGACCGTGAGGCCCGCGGAGCGCAGGCGCAGGGCCGGGGAGGTGCCGGGGGCTGCGTGACGTGCCATGAGATCCCGCCTGTGGTCGTGTTCGGGTGTGCACGCAGCGTAGTGGAGGTGTGATCCTCGATACCAACGTGTGCCAGATGGCATCCCACGCGCGGGGGAATGCGTCAGACTGGTGTTCCGTGAGCGCCTCCTCTCCTTTGCCTACGCGTGTCGTCCTGTTGACCGGACCTTCAGGTTCCGGAAAGTCCTCGCTCGCCGCCCGCTCCGGTCTCCCGGTGCTGCGGCTGGACGACTTCTACAAGGAGGGCGACGACCCGTCCCTCCCCCTGGTCGAGGGCAGCTCCGACATCGACTGGGACTCCCCGCTCTCGTGGGACGCCGACGTCGCCGTCGAAGCCATCGCGCAGCTGTGCCGCACCGGCCGTACCGAGGTCCCCGTCTACGACATCGCCACCTCGTCCCGGACCGGCACGGAGGCCTTCGGCATCTCCCGGACCCCGCTCTTCATCGCCGAGGGGATCTTCGCGGCCGACATCGCGGCCCGCTGCCAGGAGCTCGGGCTGCTCGCCGACGCGATCTGCCTGCGCGGCCGCCCGTCCACCACGTTCCGCCGCCGCCTGCTGCGCGATCTGCGCGAGGGCCGCAAGTCGGTGCTGTTCCTGCTGCGCCGGGGCCTGCGCCTGATGCGGGCCGAGCGGGGCATCGTCGCCCGGCACGTGGCCCTCGGTGCCCACCCCTGCGCCCGCGACGAGGCCCTGGGCCGCCTGGCGGCCGCGGCCGCCGGCCGGCACCGCTCGCCGAGCGCCGCCGCCGTCTGACGGCGTCACGGCGCCACGGCGTCACACCGCCCGGCGCATGCAGCTCCGCGGCCACCGGTCCAGGCCGTGCGCCGCCTCGCGCTCGCGGATCCGCCGCAGGCCGGGGGTGAGCGCGCCGTCGTCCACGAGCCGGAAGCCGCAGCGCGCGTAGTAGGGGGCGTTCCACGGGACCTCGGTGAACGTGGTGAGGGTCAGGGCGGGCGCCCCCTCGCGGACGGCGTGCTCCGACAGCCGGTCCAGCAGGGCCCGGCCGATGCCGCGCCGTGCGCTGTCCGGGTGCACCGAGACCTGTTCGACGTGGAGGTTGCCGTCGACCCGGTCGGCGATCAGGTAGGCGACTGGAGTGCCGGCGTCGGCGTCGGCGTCGGCGTCGGTGACCGCGACCCAGGCCAGCCCGGCCCGCTGGTAGCGCGCGAGCTCGTCGAGCGGGAGCGGCTCGTCGTCGGCGATCTCCGGCATGCCGACGGACCGGAAGCACTGCCCCGCGGCCCTCTCGATGTCCTGGAGGACGGCCAGTTCGCTCGGGTGCACGGCTCGGATGCGCATGGACCCATTGTCCGGAGCCGGCCGAACGGGACCACTGGAATAACGGAGCCATTGAAATGAGGGGCGGCGCCGGATCGGCCCGCCCCTGACACAACCCGCCCCCGACAAAAAAAGGAGCGCGGGATCAGTCGGACCCCCGACCGACTGATCCCGCGCGTTTCCCCCCCCGGTCCCCATCCCCACCCCCCAGGAAAGCCCCCCCCCCAACCGGCCCCTTGCTGGCCTCTTGGAGATTCCCGTGCCTCAC
>NZ_JBVHVT010000030.1:41224-93658 GCF_055564695.1 Streptomyces sp. NPDC029014 | reverse complement strand
TCTCCACTCGCTGCCTGGCCTGCCACCTCCCCTCGGCCGGGGGGGGGGGGCGGGGGGGGGGAGAAGAAGAAGGAAGTGGGGGAGGGATGGGGCCCCCCCCCCCCCCCCTCCCCGATGCCGTTCCCGCAGCGCGGCCCCGGCCTGCCGACCGGGCGTCCGCCCGTCAGGCGTAGACGGGTCCGGTGAACTTCTCGCCCGGACCCTGGCCCGGCTCGTCCTGGACGACGGACGCCTCGCGGAACGCGAGCTGGAGCGACTTCAGGCCGTCACGCAGCGGGGCCGCGTGGAAGGAGCTGATCTCGGTGGCGCTGGCGGTGACCAGGCCGGCCAGGGCGGTGATCAGCTTGCGGGCCTCGTCGAGGTCCTTGTGCTCGGAGTCCGGCTTGTCCAGGCCCAGGTTGACCGCCGCGGCGCTCAGCAGGTGAACGGCCACCGTGGTGATCACCTCGACGGCGGGCACGTCCGCGATGTCACGCGTCAGGGCGTCGTAGTCGGGGGCCTGGTCGGCCTCGGCGGTGGGGGAGGGGGTCGCGTCAGTCATGTCCCACACGATAAGCCGGGCCGTGCGGGCCCCCGACCCGGCACCGGGTGAGCGGCCCTGGCGCGGAATGCTATATTGGGCTAACGACCGGCCGGAGACGCATGTCACCGGCCCACAAGTGGAGGCTCCGTTCTCCCACCTGACCACCCTCCGGGGCGGCGGGTCACCGGTCAGGCGGCATCCATCGTTCCGTACGGACGATGGGAAGCCGCCCGAGTCTGCGCCCCGCGGTATGCACGCGGCGGTGCTCCGGTTGTCATTGGAGCCCCTGCCTGTGCCCGGCGGGGCATTTTTGTTTCCCTGCCGCGGTTGGTCGTGACGACACAGACGTCAGCGGCTGTCTGCCTGACAGCCGTGTGGTGCTACCGAGGAGGATCCATCAGCACCGAGCCCCGCATCAACGATCGGATTCGTGTCCCTGAGGTGCGACTCGTCGGTCCCAGCGGCGAACAGGTGGGTATCGTCCCGCTTGCGAAGGCGCTTGAACTCGCGCAGGAGTACGACCTGGACCTTGTCGAGGTCGCAGCGTCTGCCCGGCCGCCGGTCTGCAAGCTCATGGACTACGGCAAGTTCAAGTACGAGTCGGCCATGAAGGCCCGTGAGGCGCGCAAGAACCAGGCGCACACGGTCATCAAGGAGATGAAGCTCCGGCCGAAGATCGACCCGCACGACTATGACACCAAGAAGGGTCACGTCGTTCGGTTCCTCAAGCAGGGCGACAAGGTCAAGATCACGATCATGTTCCGTGGTCGCGAGCAGTCCCGGCCGGAGCTCGGCTACCGACTGCTGCAGCGTCTGGCGGAGGACGTCCAGGAGCTCGGTTTCGTCGAGTCGAACCCGAAGCAGGACGGCCGCAACATGATCATGGTTCTCGGTCCCCACAAGAAGAAGACCGAGGCGATGGCCGAAGCCCGCGAGGCCCAGGCCGCCCGCAAGGCCGAGCGCCAGGGTGCGGCCGCCGCCAAGGACGCGGACGCCGCGGAGGGCGACGAGGTCGCCTCCACCGAGGCTGCCGAAGCCGCCGAGGCCGCCGACGCCTCTGACGCCTCCGACGAGGCACAGGCCGAGGCCTGATCCCGGGGCACCCGGTCCCGGATCACCGACACACCATGACGTTCCCGCAGGCCGGTCCGGTACCGGACCGGTGGGAACGCCACTGACGAGGAGATAACGGCGCCATGCCGAAGAACAAGACGCACAGCGGTACCAAGAAGCGCTTCAAGGTCACCGGCTCCGGCAAGGTGCTCCGTGAGCGCGCCGGCAAGCGCCACCTGCTCGAGCACAAGTCGTCCAAGCTGACGCGTCGCCTCACCGGCAACGCCGAGATGGCCCCGGGCGACGCCGCGAAGATCAAGAAGCTTCTCGGCATCTGACATCCCCTGCCCCCACCGGGGCGGGATGCCAAGACCGGTACCCCATCGAACTTTCGGGCCGCGTGAACACACCCGCGGCCCCGCTACAAGGAGTTAAAAAGTGGCACGCGTCAAGCGGGCAGTAAACGCCCACAAGAAGCGCCGGGCGATCCTCGAGGCGGCCTCCGGCTACCGCGGTCAGCGTTCGCGCCTGTACCGCAAGGCCAAGGAGCAGGTCACCCACTCGCTGGTCTACAACTTCAACGACCGCAAGAAGCGCAAGGGCGACTTCCGTCAGCTGTGGATCCAGCGCATCAACGCCGCTGCCCGCCAGAACGGCATGACGTACAACCGCCTCATCCAGGGTCTGAAGGCCGCCAACATCGAGGTGGACCGCAAGATCCTCGCGGAGCTGGCCGTCAACGACGCCAACGCGTTCGCCGCGCTGGTCGAGGTCGCCCAGAAGGCGCTCCCGGCCGACGTGAACGCCCCGAAGGCCCCCGCCGCCGCCTAAGCACCGCGCTTACGCAGCAGGCCTTCACTGGCTTCAGCCCGGACCCGCAGGCCCTGTGCCTGCGGGTCCGGTGCGTGTGGGGCCCGCACGGCGCCACGCCGCGCCGCACCACGCACCGCCCCTGTCAGACCGCAGCACACCCGCAGTACGCACGGAAGCGAGCCGACCGACCATGGGAACCCCCGCCCCCGCCGAGCTGATCTCCCCCCGGTCCCCGCGGGTGGCCGCCGCCAGGCGGCTGGCACGGCGCAACTTCCGCACCAAGGAGCGCCGCTTCCTCGCCGAGGGCCCGCAGGCCGTCCGCGAGGCCGTGGAGCACCGCCGGGCCACCGGCCCCACCCTGATCGAGCTGTTCGCGACCGTCGAGGCCGCCGAGCGCTACGGCGAGATCATCGACGCCGCCCGGGCCGCCGGCGTCCGCGTCCACCACGCCTCCGACGAGGTGCTCGCCGAGGTCTCCCAGACCGTCACCCCGCAGGGGATCGTCGGCGTCTGCCACTTCCTCGACTCGCCGTTCGAGGAGATCCTCGCCGCCCGGCCCCGGCTCGTCGCCGTCCTCGCGCACGTCCGCGATCCCGGGAACGCCGGCACCGTGCTCCGCTGCGCCGACGCCGCCGGCGCCGACGCGGTCGTGCTGACCGACGCCTCCGTCGACCTGTACAACCCGAAGTCCGTGCGCGCCTCCGTGGGCTCCCTCTTCCACCTGCCCGTCGCCGTCGGCGTGCCCGTGGAGCGGGCCGTCGAGGGGCTGCGGGCGGCCGGGGTGCGGATCCTGGCCGCCGACGGGGCCGGCGAGGACGACCTGGACGCCGAGCTCGACGCCGGCACCATGGGCGGCCCCACGGCCTGGGTCTTCGGCAACGAGGCCTGGGGCCTGCCGGAGGAGACCCGGGCGCTCGCCGACGCCGTCGTACGCGTCCCGATCCACGGCAAGGCGGAAAGCCTGAACCTCGCAACGGCCGCCGCCGTGTGCCTCTATGCTTCCGCGCGTGCACAGCGGGCGCCCGGAGGGTGCCGCTCCGTGACCCCCAGCTAGTAGTGTGGCCGCCCGGGGGGCCCACTGCGCTACTCGGAGATGTGGGGTACGGGGACATGACCGTCGGTACGAACAGCTCGCCAGCGGCCACGAACGCGCCGGGGACGCCCTCCCTGGGAGCGGTGCCCGCGCAGCCCCCGGGCGGCCGCACCGGCCCGGACGCCGCCGCCGACCTGGCCGGCCTCGGGGTCGACCCCGACGACCTGCCCGACGGGCTCGTCATCGCCGACGACACCGGCCGGGTCATCTGCTTCAACACCGCCGCCGCCCGCATCACCGCCCTCGCCCCCGCCGAGGCCCTCGGCGCCCGCATCGACCGGGCGCTGCCGCTGGAGGACCTCGACGGCCGCCGCTGGTGGGCGCTCACCGACCCGTACGGGGGCCTCGCCACCCGGCGCGGCCAGCCCGAGCGGAACCTGCTGCTCCCCGGCGGCCGCGAGGTGCTCGTCTCCGCCCGGTACGTCCGCGCCCACCCGACCGGCCCGCTGCGCCGCCTCGTCGTCACCCTGCGCGGCACCGAGGCCCGCCGCCGCACCGAGCGCAGCCACGCCGAGCTGATCGCCACCGTCGCCCACGAACTGCGCTCCCCCCTGACCTCCGTCAAGGGGTTCACCGCGACCCTGCTCGCCAAATGGGAGCGGTTCACCGACGACCAGAAGCGCCTGATGCTGGAGACCGTAGACGCCGACGCCGGCCGCATCACCCGCCTCATCGCCGAACTCCTCGACATCTCCCGCATCGACTCCGGGCGTCTGGAGGTCCGCCGCCAGCCCGTCGACATCGCCACGGCCGTCGGCCGGCACGTCCAGGCCCTCACCGCGAACGGCCAGGCCCCCGACCGGTTCCTCGTCCGCGTCAGCCGCTCCCTGCCCGCGCTGTGGGCCGACCCGGACAAGATCGACCAGATCCTCGGCAACCTCCTGGAAAATGCCGTGCGCCACGGCGAGGGAACGGTCACCATCGACGTATCGCCGACCAGCCTGACGAACGCCGCGGGCAAGACCGAGAAGGGAACCGCCGTCACCGTGACCGATGAGGGCCCCGGTATCCCCGAGGAGTCGATGGGCCGCGTCTTCACCCGCTTCTGGCGGGGCAGCAAACGCGGCGGAACCGGCCTGGGCCTGTACATCGTCAAGGGCATCGTGGAAGCCCACGGCGGCGCCATCACGGTCGGCCGCGGCCCAGACGGCGGCGCAGAGTTCCGATTTATCCTGCCCGTCGGCGCGCCGGCGTACCTCGCGCAGTAGCACCAGCACTGCGGAGCGTCTCGCCAGGCGGCCCTCGGGCTCCTCACCTCCCCCGCGGCCCGTAGACTCGTCCTTTGGCACCTTTGTGTCCTTGTGTCGAGCTCTTGTGTCGAGCGGGGACCTCCAGCCAGCCCATCGGAAGTACGGGAAGAGATGTCGGCACCCAACAAGTCCTACGACCCTGTCGAGGTCGAGGCACTGAAACCGGAAGAGATCGAGCGCATGCGGGACGAGGCGCTCGCCGCCTTCGCGGCCGCCGGCGACCTCGACGAACTGGCGCACGCGAAGACGGCCCACGCGGGCGGCACCTCGCCGCTCGCCCTCGCCAACCGCGAGATCGGCGCGCTGCCCCCGCAGGCCAAGGCCGAGGCGGGCAAGCGCGTGGGCCAGGCCCGCGGCGCCGTGAACAAGGCGTACGCGGAGCGCCTCGCCCAGCTGGAGGCCGAGCGCGACGAGCGCGTGCTGGTCGAGGAGGCCGTGGACGTCACGCTGCCGTACGACCGCGTCCCCGCAGGCGCCCGCCACCCCCTGACGACGCTGATGGACCGCATCGCGGACGTCTTCGTCGCCATGGGCTACGAGGTCGCCGAGGGCCCCGAGGTGGAGGCGGAGTGGTTCAACTTCGACGCCCTCAACTTCACGCCCGACCACCCGGCCCGGCAGATGCAGGACACCTTCTTCGTCCAGGGCCCCGAGGGGGTCGAGGGCGACGAGTCCGGCGTCGTGCTGCGCACGCACACCTCGCCCGTGCAGGCCCGCTCGCTGCTGGAACGCCGCGAGCCGCCCGTCTACATCGTCTGCCCGGGCCGCGTGTACCGCACCGACGAGCTCGACGCCACGCACACCCCGGTCTTCCACCAGGTCGAGCTGCTCGCCGTGGACGAGGGCCTGACCATGGCCGACCTCAAGGGCACCATCGACCACATGGTCAAGGCGCTCTTCGGCGACGACGTGACCACCCGGCTGCGCCCGAACTTCTTCCCGTTCACCGAGCCGTCCGCCGAGATGGACATGCAGTGCTACGTGTGCCGCGGCGCGTCGGTGGGCAACCCCGACCGTCCCTGCCGCACCTGCTCCAGCGAGGGCTGGATCGAGCTCGGCGGCTGCGGCATGGTCAACCCGAAGGTGCTCACCGCCTGCGGTGTGGACCCCGAGAAGTACAGCGGGTTCGCCTTCGGCTTCGGCATCGAGCGGATGCTGATGTTCCGGCACAACGTGGAAGACATGCGAGACATGGTCGAGGGTGACGTCCGGTTCACCCGGCCCTTCGGGATGGAGATCTGATGCGGGTCCCGCTTTCTTGGCTGCGGGAGTACGTCGACCTGCCTGCGGGCGAGACCGGTCGTGACGTGCAGGCCAAGCTCATCGACGCCGGTCTGGAGGTCGAGACCGTCGAGCAGCTCGGCGCCGATCTGACCGGCCCCCTCGCCGTGGGCCAGGTGCTGACCATCGAGGAGCTGGAGGGCTTCAAGAAGCCGATCCGCTTCTGCACGGTCGACGTCGGCCGGGCCAACGGCACCGGCGAGCCCCAGGAGATCGTCTGCGGCGCCCGCAACTTCGCCGTCGGCGACAAGGTCGTCGTGGCCCTGCCCGGCGCCGTCCTGCCCGGCGACTTCGCGATCGCCGCGCGCAAGACGTACGGCAGGAACTCGCACGGCATGATCTGCTCGGGCGACGAGCTCGGTATGGGCGACGACGGCACGCACGGCATCATCGTGCTGCCGCCGGAGCACGAGGTCGGCACCGACGCGATCGAGCTGCTCCAGCTCGTCGACGAGGTCCTCGACATCGCCGTCACCCCGGACCGCGGCTACTGCCTGTCGATGCGCGGCGTGGCCCGCGAGACCGCCACCGCGTACGGCCTGCCGCTGCGCGACCCGGCGCTGCTCGACGTCCCGGCGCCCAACTCGTACGGCTACCTCGTCAAGATCAACGACCCGGCCGGCTGCGACCGCTTCACCGCGCGCACCGTCACGGGCCTGGACCCCGAGGCGAAGTCCCCGATCTGGCTCAAGCGCCGCCTGCAGAAGGCGGGCATGCGCCCGATCTCGCTCGCCGTCGACGTCACGAACTACGTGATGCTCGAACTGGGGCAGCCGCTGCACGCCTACGACCGCTCCCGCCTGGACGGCGCCATCGGCGTCCGCCGGGCCGAGCAGGGCGAGAAGTTCACCACCCTCGACGGGGTCAAGCGCACCCTCGACGCCGAGGACCTGGTGATCACCGACAACAGCGGGCCGATCGGCCTCGCGGGTGTCATGGGCGGCGCCGACACCGAGATCGCCGACTCCGTCACCGACCCGGAGACCGGCCAGGTCACCGGCACCACGGACGTCGTCATCGAGGCCGCGCACTTCGACCCGATCGCGATCTCCCGCACCGCCCGCCGCCACAAGCTGTCCTCGGAGTCCTCCAAGCGCTTCGAGCGCGGCGTCGACCCGCAGGCGGCCTCCGCGGCCGCGCAGCGGACCGTCGACCTGCTGGTGCTGCTCGCCGGCGGCACCGCCGAGGCCGGCGTGACCGAGCTCGTCGCCCCGGGCGCCCCGCGCACCATCGCGATGCGCGCGGACCACCCGGACAAGGTCGCGGGCATGGACTACGGCCGCGAGACCGTCGTCCGCCGCCTCCAGGAGGTCGGCTGCGACGTCTACGGCCAGGACGAGCTCGTCGTCACCGTCCCGTCGTGGCGGCCCGACCTCGCCGCGCCGAACGACCTCGCCGAAGAGGTCATCCGGCTGGAGGGCTACGCCAACCTCCCGTCGACCCTGCCCCAGGTGCCGTCCGGCCGCGGTCTGACCGCCCGCCAGCAGCTGCACCGCCGGGTCGGCCGGGCGCTGGCCGGCGCCGGCTACGTCGAGGCGCTGAACTACCCGTTCCTCGGCGAGCAGGTCTTCGACCAGCTCCAGCTGCCCGCGCACGACGCCGCCCGCCAGGTCGTGAAGCTGGTCAACCCGCTCTCCGACGAGGAGCCGGCGCTGCGCACCACGCTGCTGCCGGGCCTGCTCCACGCGCTGCGCCGCAACGACAGCCGCGGCAGCCACGACCTCGCCCTGTTCGAGACCGGCTCGGTCTTCCGGGCCGGTGACCGGGCGGGCGTCGCGGTGCGGCTGCCCGTCGACCGCCGTCCCACGGACGAGGAGATCGCGACGCTCGACGCCGCCCTGCCGGCCCAGCCGCGGTACGCCGCGGTCGTGCTGGCCGGTGCGCGCGAGCAGGCCGGCTGGTGGGGCACGGGCCGTCCGGCCGACTGGGCGGACGCCGTCCAGGCCGCGCGCACGCTGGCCGTCGAGGCCGGTGCGGAGCTGGTGGTCCGCCAGGGCCAGTACGGCCCCTGGCACCCGGGCCGGTGCGCCGAGCTCGTCGTCACCCTCGACGGGGTCGAGCAGGTCATCGGCCACGCCGGTGAGCTGCACCCGCGCGTCGTGAAGGCGCTGGGCCTGCCGGCCCGCACCAGCGCGATGGAGCTCGACCTGGACCGTCTCGCGGCGGCCGGCGGCGAGGCCGTGGGCGCGCCCCGGATCTCCTCCTTCCCGGTGGCGACCCAGGACGTCGCGCTGATCGTCGACGCGTCCGTCCCGGCGGCCCGCGTCGAGGCGGCGCTGCGCAAGGGCGCGGGCGAACTGCTCGAATCGCTGCGGCTGTTCGACGTGTTCACCGGTGAGCAGGTCGGCGAGGGCAAGAAGTCCCTGGCGTACGCGCTGCGCTTCCGCGCGGCCGACCGCACGCTGACGGTCGAGGAGTCCACGGCCGCCCGCGACGCGGCGGTGGCGCTGGCCGCCGAGCGCACGGGGGCGGTGCTGCGCGGCGCGTAGGCGACGCCGTCGGCAGACGTAGGGCCAGGTGAGGGGCGTATCCGGGGAACCGGATGCGCCCCTCACTCATTCGGGTGAGAACCCCCTCCAGCCGTGCCCCCGGGGCGGGCCGGGTCGAAAGAATCGGGGCGGCCGGGTGCCCAGGGCCGGACACGGGAGTCCCAGGGATGATCACGCATGGGGAGATGCCCCAGCTGCGCCGGGCGGGCGTCCTCACGTGGGGCGGCGCCGCGGTGTCATGGGAGCTGTCCACGCCCGGCCGGCCGTTGTGGGCCGGGCTGGCCAGCTGCGCCGCCTTCCTGCTCCTCGCCGCCGGTTGTGCCCTGCACGTCCGGCGCGGCCTGAAGGCCCGGCTCAGACGCTCCCAGGAGATCGCCGGCGCCGTCCAGCGGGCGCTGCTGCGGCCCCTGCCGCCGCGGATCGAGGGACTCGCGGTGGCGGCGGCCCAGCTGTCGGCGAGCCGGGGCGCGGCGGTCGGCGGCGACCTGTACGAGGCCGTCCCGACCCCGTACGGGGTGCGGGTCGTCATCGGGGACGTACGCGGCCACGGCCTGCCGGCACTGGCGGCCGCGGCGGCGGTGCTCGGCGCCTTCCGTGAGGCGGCCTACGACGAGGCCGCGCTGGCCGGGGTGCTGCGGCGCATGGAGCGGGCGCTCGCCCGGCACGTGCGGCAGCGGGCCCGGGCGGAACACCCGTCGGCCTGCCCGGCCGAGCCCGAATCGCCCTCCGCGGAGGAGTTCGTGACGGTGCTGCTGCTGGAGATCGGGCGGGACGGCGCCGTGACGGCCCTCAACTGCGGGCACCCGTGGCCCGTTCTGCTGCGCCGGCCGGACGGGGCCCTGGAGCCCTGCGGGGCCGTCCCCGCCGCCGCGTCCCCGGTGCCGGCACGGCCCGGACCGGTGGCGTACCCGTCGGCGGGGCCCGCGGGGGCCGCGCCCCGGACGAGGAGGGGGTGTGCGCTCCGGCCGGCGCCGGGACGGGAAGCGGACGGGGAACCCGCGGCGGAGGGGGTGCGGGTGCTCGACGGGGGCGAGCCCCTGCCACCGCTCGGGGTGGTGCCCGTGCCCGACGGGCTGGTGGCGGGGGACTGCGGCCAACTGCGCCCCGGAGACCTCCTGTTCCTGCACACCGACGGCGCCGAGGACGCCCGCGATGCCGCCGGCCGGTTCTTCCCGCTGCCCCGCGTCCTGGCCGGGATCCTGGCCAGGCAGCCGGCGCCCACGCCCGCGCGGCTGGTCGCGGGCGTCCATGCCGCACTGCTGCGGCACACCGGCGGGCGGCTCACCGACGATGTCGCCCTGCTGGTCCTCCGCAGCGACCGCTGCGCCTGAACCCCGTACCGGGGAGGCGACCGGAACCGCACACCGGGCCCCGGTGGGAGGGCCCGGCGCGCGTTCCTCCCGGCCCCCGCCGGGACCCGGTGACCAACCGGGCGCCGGCGGAGCCGAGGCGCGCCGCCCGCCTGCCGTGGAGTGTCGGGCAGACAGCACGACGGGCGGCGCGGTGCGGGTCGTCGCACTGTACGAGGGGGAGCCGACGACCCGGGCTGCCTCTTTGGCGAGGCTCTTCAGTGAACCGCTCCCGGGGCCCCCAGCGGCAGAGTGCGTATCGCATTTATGCGCGTACTCGGTTCACACCCCGTGTGAACCCCGCACCCACTAGCCTGAGACCGACGAGCCCTTGGAGGGGCCCATGCAGCCCAACGCCCTGCTCGACGCCCTCCTCGCCGAGGCGGGCATGTCCCACGCCGGACTCGCCGCGCACGTGAACCAGGCGGGCCGGTCCCGCGGTCTCGCCCTGCGCTACGAACACACCGCCGTCACCCGGTGGTTGAAGGGGCAGCGGCCGCGCGGCCAGGTCCCCGACCTGATCTGCGAGGTGCTCGGCGGCCGGCTCCGCCGCCCGGTCTCCCTGGACGACGTCGGCCTCGGGCTGCCCGGCCAGCCCACCGGCCCGCACTCCTCCCCGCTCCAGGGCTTCGTCGACCGGGCCGCCGCCCTGTGGCGCTCCGACCAGCAGGGGCGCTTCCCGCTGCTCACCACCGAGGCGGTCACCGGAACCCCCGCCGTGATCCCCGTCTGGGAGTGGGAGAACCCGCCGGAGGACGCCGACGTGTCCCGCGACGGGCCGCTGCGGATCGGGCCCGAGCACATCGAGATCCTGCGGGCCGCCCGCGCCCACTACGAGCTGATGTACCGCCGGGCCGGCGGGGTCGCCACCCGGGCCCGCATCGTCCGCTTCCTCGGCAGCGAGACCGCGCCCATGCTGCGCGGCAGCTACCCCGACGAGTTGGGCCGCAGGCTGCACCGGGCCGCCGGATCCCTGGTGGCCGTCGCGGGGATCTGCGCGTACGACTCGGACGCCCACGGCCTCGCCCAGCGCTACTTCCACCAGGCGCTGCGGCTGGCCAAGGCCAGCGGGGACCGGGGGCTCGGCGCGTACGTCATCGCGCTGCTCGTCAACCAGTCCCTGCACCTGCGCGAGCACCGCCAGGCCGTCGCCTTCGCCGAGGCGGCACTGCGCTGCGCGAGCCGGGACACCACCCCGGCCCTGACCGCCGACCTGTACGCGATGCAGGCCAAGGCGTACGCCCAACTCGGCGACCCGGCAGCCGCGTTGGCCTGTATCCGGCACGCCGAAGGGGCCGCCGGACGGATCCGGCCGGGCTCGGAGCCGGACGAGACCGGATACGTCCAGCCCGGGCTGGTGAACGTCCAGGTGGCCGAGGCCCTGCTGAGCCTCGGCGACCTCGACGCCGCGCACGAGCAGGCGGCCGCCGCGGTCGGCACCCCCGCCCACGACCGCGGCCGGGTCCACCGGCTGGCGATGCTGTGCGAGGTCCAGCTGCGGCAGGGGGAAGCGGACGGGGCGGCGGCCACGGCCGCCGAAATGGCCGAACGGGCCAAGGGGATGGAGTCGCTGCGGCTGCGGGACCGGCTGCGGGCCGTCCGCGAACAGCTGCTCAGCAGCGGCTGCCCGGGTGCCGCGGAGACGGCACGGCTCATCGACGAGGCGCTGCGCGTTCCGCTGTGACCGCCGCGGCTGCTGCCATGTTGCCACCGACGATCCGGAAGGTGGCAGAACCGTGCAGTGGACGAACCTGAGTGAGCAGACCGTGTACAAGAACCGTTGGTTCGACGTGAACCTTGCCGATGTGGAACTTCCCGACGGCCGGCACCTGGACCACTTCGTGATCCGGCTGCGGCCGGTCGCGGCCGCCACGGCCGTCAACGAGGCCGACGAGGTGCTGCTGTTGTGGCGGCACCGCTTCATCACCGACAGCTGGGGCTGGGAACTGCCCGCGGGCGTGGTCGAGGACGGCGAGGACCTCGCGCAGGCGGCGGCCCGGGAGATGGAGGAGGAGTCGGGCTGGCGGCCCGGCCCGCTGCACCAGCTGATGACCGTGGAGCCCTCCAACGGGCTCACCGACGCCCGCCACCACCTCTTCTGGGCGGAGGGGGCCACGTACACGGGCCGGCCCCAGGACGACTTCGAGTCCTCGCGGCGCGAGTGGGTGCCGTTGAAGCTCGTGCCGGAGATGATCGCCCGCGGCGAGGTCCCGGCCGCGAACATGGCCGCCGGCCTGCTCCTCCTCCACCACCTGCGGCTGGGTTAGCCGCCGCTCCGCCCGCCGGCACCCGCCCGGACCGGTTCCTCCGCGGCAGCCCGCTGCGGGGGCACCAGACCGGCCCGGGTGTCGGCCCCGGCACGGGGCCACCGCCGGTCGGCAGCCCGCTGGACGCGCCGGCCGAGGTTCTGCACCGGCAGCTCCACCAGGCGGTACAGCAGCTGGCTCGCGACCAGCACCACCGAGAGGAAGAGCACGGTCCACACGAGGCGGCCCAGCGCGGACGAGGGCTGCGGCGGCACCCCGACCAGCGGGCCGATCGTGCGCAGCAGCGGGAAGTGCAGCAGGTACACCGAGAAGCTGACCGCACCCAGCCAGGTCAGCACCCGCGGGAAGCGGCGCCCGCGCAGCAGGAACCCGAGCCCGAACACGGCCCACGCGGCCAGGTAGGACAGGGACCAGGCCTTCCAGCTCGCCGTCCAGGTGTCGTGCGCGTGGCCGCCCCGGTTGTACAGCCATCCGACGAGCACGCCCGCGACGACCACGAACCCGCAGGACAGCAGCGACAGGGTGCGCATCCGGCCGGAGGGGGCGGCGTGCTGCGCCCGGTGGACGGCCGTGCCGGCGAACATCGTGGCGAAGATCATCCAGGTCTCGAACCACGGGGCCCGGCCGTTCAGCGTGGTCAGCACCAGGCCGAGCCCGGCCAGCAGCGCGGCGCCCGCGCCGGTCGCCCACCGCCTGCCGCTGAGCACCCCGGCGAGGCCGGCGAGCGCGACCGGCGTGACGAGCAGCAGGAGCAGTCGGGTCGAGCCGAGTCCGGTGGACAGCAGCCCGGTGCCGACGGCCGTGCCGACCCCCAGGGCCGCGGCGGCGCAGGCCACGGCGATCGGGCCGCTGTGGCGGTGCAGTCCGCGGGTGAACAGGGCGGTCACGAAGAAGTAGAAGACCATCTCGTAGCAGAGCGTCCAGGTGACGTTCATGCTGTTGGTGACCCCGAGCATGTCCTGGAGCATCAGGCCGTTCGCGACCAGCGAGGCAGTGTCGTCGCCGGTGCTCAGCAGCGAGACCGCGCCGTCGCCCTCCGGCAGCATCATGATCGAGACGACCAGGGCGGCGATCAGGGCGGGGTAGATCCGGAAGATCCGGCCGATCCAGAACGCCCGGACGTCGCCGCGGCGCTCCAGCGAGGCCGGGATGATGTAGCCGCTGACGATGAAGAAGAGCATCACGCCGAACAGGCCCATGTCGAAGTGCTGCGTGATGGTGTCCCTGTGGGGGAACATCCGCAGGACGTTGAAGTGGTGCAGGGCCACGATGAGGGCGGCGACACCGCGCAGCGCGTCGAGCCAGCCGAGCCGGGCGCCCAGCCTGGTGGGGGAGGAGGGGGACGACTTCACCGCAGGACCCTAGCGGTACCTCGGCCGTCGCGAGGACGACCGAGGCTCTTCTCACACTGCGCCGGGTCCCGGCCCGGGCGCCGGGGCGGGCGGGGCGGGCGGGGCGGCTCAGCCGTAGGCGTAGAAGCCCGAGCCGGTCTTGCGGCCGAGGCGGCCGGCGTCGACCATGCGCTGGAGCAGCGGGGGAGCGGCGTACAGGGGCTCCTTGAACTCCGAGTACATCGAGTCGGCGATCGAGGCGATCGTGTCGAGGCCGATCAGGTCGGAGAGCTTGAGCGGGCCCATCGGGTGGGCGCAGCCGAACTCCATGCCGTTGTCGATGTCCTCGCGGCTCGCGATGCCCGACTCGAACATCCGGATCGCGGACAGCAGGTACGGGACCAGCAGCGCGTTGACGACGAAGCCGGAGCGGTCCTGGGCGCGGATGGCGTGCTTGCCGAGGACGTTCTGCACCAGGGCCTCGGCCCGCTTGACGGTCTCCTCGCCGGTGGTCAGCGCCGGGATCAGCTCGACGAGCTTCTGCACCGGGGCCGGGTTGAAGAAGTGGATGCCGATGACCTGGTCGGGCCGGGAGGTCGCCACGGCCAGCTTGACCAGCGGGATCGACGAGGTGTTCGAGGCGAGGATGGCGTCGGGGCGGGTGATCACCTGGTCCAGGACCTGGAAGATCTCCGTCTTGACCTGCTCGTTCTCGACGACCGCCTCGATGACCAGGTCGCGGTCGGCGAACTCGCCGAGGTCGGTGGTGAAGGAGAGGCGGGCCAGGGTGGCGTCCCGCTCCTCCTCGCTGATCTTGCCGCGGGCGGCGGCCTTGGTCAGCGAGTTGTGCAGCCGGGCCCGCCCGAGCTCCAGGGCCTCGCCCGTGGTCTCGGCGACCTTCACGTCGAGACCGCTGCGGGCGCACACCTCGGCGATGCCGGCACCCATCTGGCCACAGCCCACTACGCCGACCCGTGTGATGTCGGAAGGGAGGTCAGTCACTTCGTGCCTTTCGCTGCTCCGTCGTCGGCGGGTCCCCCGTTGTCGTCAGTGGTCACTGCAATCCGGCGCCCGCCACGCCCCCCGACGTTACCCCCGATCTTGCCGGTGGTGGCGGGCCGGGGCGGGCATGCTGGGCGCAGACAGGGGATGTCACGCAACGGAACGGAGTCGTCACATGACGTACATCGGTCGGCGGGGACTGCTGGCGGGAGCCGCGGGGGTGATCGCCGCCGCCGCGGGGGGTCCGGCGCGGGCGGCGGAGGCGGCGCGGGGTGCGGGAGCGGCGCAGCCCGCGGCAGCGCAGCCGGTGGCAGCGGCGGCGCAGCGGCCGGGAGTGCGACGGAAGGCCGCCCCGGAGTTCCGCGGCATGTGGATCGCCTCCGTGGAGAACGTGGACTGGCCCTCCGCGTCCGGGTTGGGCGCCGGGGAGCAGCGCGACGAGCTGTCCTCCCTCTTCGACGCCGCCGTCGCGAACCGACTGAACGCGGTGTTCCTCCAGGTCCGGCCCACCGCCGACGCGATGTGGCCCGGTGCCCGGGAGCCCTGGTCGCAGTGGCTGACGGGCCGGCAGGGCGCCGACCCGGGCTGGGACCCGCTGGGCACGGCCGTCGCCGACGCCCATGCCCGGGGGCTGGAGCTGCACGCCTGGTTCAACCCGTACCGGGTGGCGAACAACCACACCGATCCCACGCGCCTGGCGTCCTCGCACCCGGCCCGCCGCAACCCGGGCTGGACGGTCCCGTACGGCGGCAAGCTGTACTACAACCCCGGGCTGCCCGAGGTGCGCGCCTTCGTGCAGGAGGCCATGCTCGACGCCGTCTCCCGCTACGCGGTGGACGGGGTGCACTGGGACGACTACTTCTACCCGTACCCCGTCGCCGGGGAGTACTTCGACGACGACGACGCGTACGCGCGCCACGGATCGGGCTTCGCCACGCGCGCGGACTGGCGCCGCTCCAACATCGACGCGCTGGTCCGGGAGATGTCCGAGAAGCTGCGGTCGGCGCGGCCCTCGGCCCGGTTCGGCATCAGCCCGTTCGCGGTGTGGCGCAACCGGGACCGGGATCCGCTCGGCTCGGACACCCAGTCCCTGGCCACCTACGACGACCTGTACGCGGACACCCGCATGTGGGTGCGGGAGGGCTGGATCGACTACGTGGTGCCGCAGGTGTACTGGCACATCGGCCATCCGGCGGCCGACTACGCGAAGCTCGTCCCGTGGTGGGCGCAGACCGTCGCGGGGACGGGCGTCGACCTGTACATCGGGGAGGCGCTGTACCGCTGTGAACGCGACAGTGCGACGGCCGCCTGGCGCGATCCGGCCGAGCTGTCCCGGCACCTGACCCTCGCGCGCCGGTACGCCGAGGTCCGCGGCCACGCCTACTTCTCCGCGAAGCAGGTGGCCGCGGACCCCAATGGAGCGATGGCCAGGGTGGTCGCCGACCACTACCCGACGACGGTGCCACCCCGCTGAGGCGCGGGGCCGCCGGTGCGCCGCATCAGTGCCGGGGTTCCTCCGGGTGCTTCACGACGCAGTCGGGGCCCGGGGACATCAGGGCTTCGTGGCCGTCGGCGAAACGGACCCGGTAGGGCGGGCTGCCGTTTTCGCCCAGTACCTGAGTGATCTCGCCGACCTTGTCGTGCTGCCCCACGACTCTGCCGTGCTGCAGCAGCTGGTCGCCTTCGGTCGCGCGCATAAGCTGACCTCCTCGGAGGCGGTCTCGATCCGGTGACGACAGTTTACGGCCGATTGTCCCGATTAAGCCCGCTGGGTCAGGGCGATGCAGACCAGCACCGCGCAGGCGGCCGCCGGGGCGGCCGGCGACAGCCGCTCGCCCAGCAGGGCCACCGACCACACGAGCGTCAGCAGCGGCTGGGCCAACTGGAGCTGGCTGGCCCGCGGGGCCCCGATCTCCGCCATGCCCCGGTACCAGACGTACAGGCCGAGGAAGGTGGAGCCCGCGGCAGCCCACGCCAGCCCCGCCAGCCCGTGGGCGGTCAGCCGCACCGGCTCGTACGCCAGCCCCAGCGCGGAACCGGCGAGGGTGAGCGGGAGGGTCAGCACCAGCGCCCAGCCGATGACCTGCCAGCCCGGCATGGCGCGGGCCAGCCGCGCGCCCTCGGTGTACCCGGCGGCGCAGGCCAACAGGGCTCCGAACAGGTAGCCGTCACCGGCGGAGAGCGAGCCGCCGCTCTCCGCCAGGGTGAAGCCGAGGACGACGGCGGCCCCGGCGACGGCCGCGGCCCAGAACCGGCGCGAGGGCCGCACGCCGGTGCGCAGGGCGGACAGGGCCGCCGTGGTGAGAGGGAGGAGCCCGACCACGACGGCGGCGTGCGAGGTGGTGGAGGTGGTCAGCGCCAGGGTGGTGAGCAGCGGGAATCCGACGACCACGCCCCCGACGACCACGGCCAGCCCCGCCCAGTGCTCGCGGGCGGGCAGCGGGACCCGCCCGGCCAGCAGGAAGGCACCCGCGATCAGGGCGGCGAGCACGCTGCGCAGCGCGACGAAGCTCCAGGGGCCGAAGCCCTCCAGGCCCCAGGCGGTGGCGGGGAAGGTCAGGGAGAAGGCGACGACCCCGAGGCAGGCGAGCGCGGTGCCGGCCGCGGTCCCGGTCCCCGCACGACCCGCGGTGCCGGTCGTCGGGCGGGCCGGGGCGCCGCCCGTCCGGCGGGCCGGGGTGTCGGTCGGGGTGCCGGGCCGTGTTCCGCCCGGGGTGCCGACCGCTATCGTGGTGGAGGGGGTAGCGCTATTCTGTGCTCTCATGTATGAGCGTAGCAGTGTGGCGGAATTGGCGGATGTTCTGCGCTCCGAACTGGACCGCTACTCGGTAGGTGGAAAGCTGCCGTCGAGCCGGGCCCTCGTGGAGCGCTTCCGGGTCAGTCCCGTCACCGTCTCCCGCGCCCTCGCCCAGCTCGCCGCCGAGGGCCTCGTGGTCACCCGGCCCGGCGCCGGCGCCTTCCGGGCCGCCCCCCGCACGGCCGAGCCCGCGCCCGGCGACACCTCCTGGCAGGAGGTCGCCCTCAGCGCCGAGGGAGCCGGCGAGGTCATCCCCCGCTCCGTCGACGCCTCCGGGGTCCTCGGCTCCCTCGCGACCCCGCCGACCGGGGTGATCGAGCTCAACGGCGGCTACCTGCACCCCTCCCTCCAGCCGGAGCGGGCCATGGCCGCCGCCCTGGCCCGGGCCGGCCGGCGCCCCGGCGCCTGGGGGCGGCCGCCCGTGGAAGGGCTGCCCGAGCTGCGCGACTGGTTCGCCCGCGAGATCGGCGGCTCCGTCTCCGCCGCCGACGTGCTGGTCACCGCGGGCGGGCAGAGCGCGCTGACCACCGCCGTGCGGGCGCTGGCCCCGCCGGGGGCGCCGATCCTGGTGGAGTCACCGACCTACCCCGGGCTGCTGTCGATCGCCCGGGCTTCGGGGTGCCGGCCCGTGCCCGTCCCCGTCGACGCGGACGGTGTCCGGACGGAGCTGCTGGCCGCCGCGTTCGAAGCCACCGGAGCGCGGGTGTTCGTATGCCAGCCGCTCTTCCAGAACCCCACGGGCGCGGTGCTCGCCCCCGAGCGGCGGGCCGAGGTGCTGCGCATCGCGCGGGCGGCCGGCGCGTTCGTCGTCGAGGACGACTACGCCCGCGCCCTCGCCCACGAGGACGCCGCGCCGCCGCCCCCGACCCTGGCCGCCGAGGACCACGACGGGGTCGTCGTGCACGTCCGGTCACTCACCAAGATCACCTCGCCGAGCCTGCGGGTGGGTGCGCTCGCCGCCCGCGGCCCCGTCCTGGACCGGCTGCGCGCCATCCAGGTCGTGGACAGCTTCTTCGTGCCGCGCCCGCTCCAGGAAGCCGCCCTCGAACTCGTCGGCGCCCCCGCCTGGCCCCGCCACCTGCGCACGGTCGCCGCCGAACTGCGGCACCGGCGCGACGTGCTGGCCGGTGCGCTGCGCCGCGGACTGCCCGGGTTGCGGCCGGACCGGCTGCCGTCCGGCGGCTTCCAGCTGTGGGCCCGGCCCGGCGGCGAGGTCGACGAGGCGGCCTTCGCGACCGCCGCCCTGCGGGCCGGGGTCGCGGTCACGCCCGGGCGCCCGTACTTCTGCGCGGAGCCCCCCGGTCCGTACGTACGGCTGAGCTTCGCCGGGGTCTCGGGCGCGGCGGAACTGGGCGAGGCCGTCCGCCGGCTGCGCGACGGGCTGGGGCAGGAGCCGGCCGGCGCCGTCGGTCCGGACGCTTGACCCGGTGCGGCCCGCGGCCCACCATCGCCGCATGAACGTTCGGGTTTCGCTCGTCGCTGCAGCCCGCGGCTCCGCACTGCTCGCCGAGCGCTTCGACGACGACCGCCCGCTCGACGACGAGGGCTGGCGCACCCTGTCGGCCGCCGCGCACGGCCTCGTGCCGCTGGGCGCCGCCGGACTGCGCTACTGCTCGCCCGGCCCGCGCAGCCGGGCCACCGGCCGGGCCCTCGGCTACGCGCCGCTCGCCCAACCGGCGCTGCGCGAGTGCGACATGGGCCGCTGGCGGGGCCTGACCCTGGCCGAGGTCGCCACCCGCGAACCCGGCGCGGTGGAGCTCTGGCTCAGCGACCCGCTCGCCACCCCGCACGGCGGCGAGTCCCTCCTCGCCTTCATCTCCCGCATCGGCGGCTGGCTCGACACCCGGCCCACCGACGACGGCGGCGCGATCGTCGCGGTCGCGGAGCCCTCGGTGGTGCGGGCGGCCCTGGTGTACGCGCTCGGGGCCGCCCCGCAGACGTACTGGAACGTGGACGTCCGACCGCTGTCGACCATCACCCTGACCGGCTGGTCGGGGCACTGGCACCTCTCGCTCCAGGCCCCCGCCTAATCCGGTGGAGTCGCCGCTGCAACCCCCCTAGCCTGCGCACATGAACGGAACAGAGATCACCACGATCGCCGGGCGCCCCGAACTCGCCGAGCGGCTCTACGACATGGAGGACTCGTGGCCCGCGTTCTCGGGCAACGACTCGCTCGCCTGGCTGCTGTACCCGCGGATGGTGTCGGAGCTGCCCGAGTACGTGCTGGTCGCCCTGGACGGCGACACGGTGGTCGCCCGCGGGTTCAGCGTGCCGTTCGCGCTGCACGCGCCCGGTCGGGACGGGGTGCTGCCGGCCCGCGGCTGGGACCAGGTCGTCATGTGGGCCTTCTCCGACCTGCGGCGCGGGATCGAGCCCGACACGGTGAGCGCGGTCGAGATCAGCGTCGACACCGGCCGGCAGGGCGAGGGCCTGTCCGGGCGGATGCTGGCCGCGATGCGGGACAACGCCCGTGCGCGCGGCTTCGCCGAGGTGGTGGCCCCGGTGCGGCCGAGCGGCAAGCCGGCCGAGCCCGACACCCCGATGCAGGAGTACGCGTACCGCACCCGCGAGGACGGCCTGCCGTACGACCCGTGGCTGCGCGTCCACGTCCGGGCCGGCGCGGTGATCGACTCGATCGCGCCGCTGTCGATGACGGTCACCGGCTCCCTGGACGAGTGGCGCGCCTGGACGGGCCTGCCCTTCGACACGGCCGGCCCGGTCCACGTGCCCGGGGCCCTCACCCCGGTCCACTGCGACCCGGTCCAGGGCTACGCGGCGTACGTGGAGCCGAACGTCTGGGTCCGCCACCCGCTGACCTGACGGGGCGGCCGACCGCGGCCGCGGCTTGCAACGGGGCGGCGACCGTCCCATAGTCCGAGGTATGGACGCGCGCGAGGCCGCGCTCCGACGGGCGCACGGGCACGCCGTGCGCTGGCTGGCGAGCCTTTCCGAGCGGCGGGTGCCCGCCCGCGCCTCGGCCGACGAGGTCGTGCGGGCGCTCGGTACCGAGCTGCCCGACGGCCCCGGCGTACCCGCCGAGGTCGTCGACCTGATGGCCGAGGCCTGCGAGCCGGGCCTGACGGCGTTCCCCAGCGGCCGCTTCCACGGATTCGTGGTCGGCGGTACGGAGCCGGCCGCGCTGGCCGCGGACTGGCTGGTCAGCGCCTGGGACCAGAACTGCGTGATGCGCGCAGCCTCGCCCGCCTACGCGGCGGCCGAGGACATCGCGAGCGGGTGGCTGCTCGACCTGCTCGGCCTGCCCGGCGGCAGCGCGGTCGGCTTCACCACCGGCGCCACCACCGCGAACTTCACCTGCCTCGCCGCCGGCCGCGACGCGGTGCTGCGCGCCGCCGGCTGGAACGCCGCCCACGACGGGCTCGCCGGCGGCCCGCCCGTCCGCGTCGTCGCCGGCGCCGACCGCCACATCGCCGTCGACCTGGCCCTGCGCTACCTGGGGCTCGGCGCACCCGAGACCGTGCCGGCGGACGACCAGGGGCGCATGGACCCCGAGGCCCTGCGCCGCACCCTGGCGGGGCGCGGACCGGGCCCGACGATCGTGGTCCTCCAGGCCGGGGACATCCACTCCGGCGCCTTCGACCCCTTCCCCGAGGCGATCCGCGCCGCCCGCGGGGCGGACGCCTGGGTGCACGTCGACGGGGCCTTCGGCCTGTGGGCGGCCGTCTCCCCGGCGCACGCGCACCTGACGGCCGGCTGCGCGGACGCCGACTCCTGGGCCACCGACGCCCACAAGACCCTCAACGTCCCCTACGACTGCGGCCTCGCCGTCGTGCGCGACCCGTCCGCGCTGCGGGCGGCGATGGGCCAGCGCGGCGACTACCTCATACACGACGAGCAGGGCGACCCGGTCGACAAGGTCCCCGAGCTGTCCCGGCGCGGCCGGGCCTTCCCCGTGTGGGCGGTCCTCAGGTCGCTCGGCCGCTCGGGGGTGGCCGACCTCGTCGACCGGCTGTGCCGGCACGCCTGCGCCTTCGCCGACGGGATCGCCGCGATCGACGGCGCGACCGTCCTCAACGAGGTGGTGTTCACCCAGGTCTGCGCCTCCTTCGGCAGCGACGACCGCACCGACCGGGTCCTCGCGCGGCTGCTCGCCGAAGGCGACACCTGGATCAGCGGCTCCACCTGGCACGGCCGGCGCGTCATGCGGATCTCGGTGAGCAACTGGTCGACCACCGACACGGACGTGGCGCGCTCGCTGGCGGCGATTCGCCGTGCCGTCACCTGCGCCTGACATGCTCCCCGGGCCGCCGCCCAGCACAGCCGCAGGTCAGCGGGGCGGCGGCCGGGGGAGGCAACATCACCAACATTGCATAAAACTGCGGCGCTACGTATAGTCATGCCATCCAAGAGGAGGGTCCGATGGTGGTACGTGCAGCAGTGGCCGGAGCGAGCGGATACGCGGGCGGTGAGCTCCTGCGCCTGCTCCTGGCCCATCCCGAGGTGGAGATCGGCGCGCTCACCGGCCACTCCAACGCCGGCCAGCGTTTCGGTTCGCTCCAGCCCCACCTGCTCCCGCTCGCCGACCGCGTCCTGGAGTCGACCACCGCCGAGGTCCTCGCCGGCCACGACGTGGTGTTCCTGGCCCTGCCCCACGGACAGTCCGGCGCCGTCGCCGCCGAGCTCGGACCCGACGTGCTCGTCGTCGACATGGGCGCCGACCACCGGCTGAAGGACTCCGCGGACTGGGACAGGTTCTACGGCGCCCCGCACGCCGGCACCTGGCCCTACGGCCTGCCCGAGCTGCCCGGGGGCCGGGCCGCACTGGAGGGGGTCAAGCGCATCGCGGTTCCCGGGTGCTTCCCCACCGCGGTCTCCCTCGCCCTCTACCCGGCCTACGCCGCTCGGCTCGCCGAGCCGGAAGCCGTGATCGTGGCCGCCACGGGCACCTCCGGCGCCGGCAAGGCCCTCAAGCCGCACCTGCTCGGCTCCGAGGTCATGGGCTCGGTGACCCCGTACGGCGTGGGCGGCGGCCACCGGCACACCCCGGAGATGGTGCAGAACCTGTCCCCGATCGCCGGGCAGCGCGTCTCCGTCTCCTTCACCCCCACCCTGGCGCCCATGTCCCGCGGCATCCTCGCCACCTGCTCCGCCAGGGCTCTCCCCGGCACCACGGCCGACGCGGTGCGCGCGGCGTACGAGAAGGCGTACGCGGACGAGCCCTTCGTCCACCTGCTGCCCGAGGGCCAGTGGCCGGCCACGGCATCCGTCTACGGTTCCAACGCCGTTCAGATCCAGGTCGCCCACGACGGGGCCGCGCAGCGGATCATCGCGATCAGCGCCATCGACAACCTCACCAAGGGCACCGCCGGCGGCGCGGTCCAGAGCATGAACATCGCCCTCGGGCTCCACGAGAGCCTGGGGCTGTCCACGATCGGAGTCGCACCGTGAGCGCCGTATCGAGCGCCCTGCACGCAGCCGCCGGGCTGCGGACGACGACGGAAGAAGCGAACGAGGAGACGCAGTGACGGTCACGGCAGCACAGGGATTCACCGCGGCGGGCATCGCCGCGGGGATCAAGGAGAACGGCAACCCGGACCTCGCCCTCGTGGTCAACAACGGGCCCCGCCTGGCCGCGGCCGGTGTGTTCACCTCCAACCGCGTCAAGGCCGCCCCCGTCCGCTGGTCCGAGCAGGTCCTGCGCGGCGGCGCCGTCAGCGCGGTCGTCCTCAACTCCGGCGGTGCCAACGCCTGCACCGGCCCCAAGGGCTTCCAGGACACCCACGCCACCGCCGAGAAGGTCGCCGAGGCCCTCGGCGGCGAGCACAACGCCGGCGAGGTGGCCGTCGCCTCCACCGGCCTGATCGGCGTCCTGCTCCCCATGGACCGGCTGCTGCCCGGCGTGGACACCGCCGTCGCAGCCCTCTCCACGGACGGCGGCGAGGCCGCCGCCATCGCCATCAAGACCACCGACACCGTCCACAAGACCGCCGCGGTCACGCGCGGGGGCTGGACCGTCGGCGGCATGGCCAAGGGCGCCGGCATGCTCGCCCCGGGCCTGGCCACCATGCTCGTCGTCCTCACCACCGACGCCGACCTGGACAGCGCCACCCTCGACCGGGCCCTGCGCTCCGCCACCCGCACCACCTTCGACCGGGTCGACTCCGACGGCTGCATGTCCACCAACGACACCGTGCTGCTGCTCGCCTCCGGAGCCTCCGCGCAGGTTCCGGCGTACGAGGACTTCGCCGAGGCCGTGCGGACCGTCTGCGACGACCTCGCCCGCCAGCTCATCGGCGACGCCGAGGGCGCGAGCAAGGACATCCGCATCGAGGTCGTCGGCGCGGCCAGCGAGGCCGACGCCGTCGAGGTCGGCCGGTCCATCGCCCGCAACAACCTCCTCAAGTGCGCCATCCACGGCGAGGACCCCAACTGGGGCCGGGTGCTCTCCGCCATCGGCACCACCGGGGCCGCCTTCGACCCCGACCGGCTGAACGTCGCCATCAACGGCGTGTGGGTCTGCAGGAACGGCTCGGTCGGCGAGGACCGCGACCTGGTCAGCATGAAGGACCGCGAGGTGCGCATCACCGCCGACCTGTCCCACGGCGAGGAGTCCGCCGTCATCTGGGCCAACGACCTGACCGCCGAGTACGTCCACGAGAACAGCGCCTACAGCTCATGACCGGCCCCGCGCGGAAGCACACCGCCCTCCCGAAGGCGCAGATCCTCATCGAAGCGCTGCCCTGGCTGACCCGCCACCACGGCAAGACGGTCGTCATCAAGTTCGGCGGCAACGCCATGGTCGACGACGAGCTCAAGGCCGCCTTCGCACAGGACGTGGTCTTCCTCCGGCACGCCGGGATCCGCCCGGTCGTCGTGCACGGGGGCGGCCCTCAGATCAACGCCCAGCTCGACAAGGAGGGCCTGGTCAGCGAGTTCAAGGCCGGCCTGAGGGTGACCACCCCGGAAGCCATGGACGTCGTCCGGATGGTGCTCGCCGGCCGCGTCCAGCGCGAGCTGGTGGGCCTGCTCAACCAGCACGGCCCGCTCGCCGTCGGCATGACCGGCGAGGACGCCCAGACCATCTCCGCGGTCCGGCACATGCCCGAGATCGACGGGGAGCAGGTGGACATCGGCCGGGTCGGCGAGATCACCGCCATCGACACCGGCGCCATCGAGGCCCTGCTCGCCGACGGCCGCATCCCGGTGATCTCCTCCATCGCGCGCAGCGCCGACGACGGGCACGTCTACAACGTCAACGCCGACACCGCCGCCGCCGCGCTCGCCGCCGCGCTCGGAGCCGAGACGCTGATGGTCCTCACCGACGTCGAGGGCCTCTACGCCGACTGGCCGCACAGCGACGAGGTGATCAGCCGGCTCACCGTCAGCCAGCTGGAAGAGCTGCTGCCCGAACTGTCCAGCGGCATGGTCCCCAAGATGGAGGGCTGCCTGCACGCCGTGCGCAACGGGGTGCGCACCGCCCGGGTGATCGACGGGCGCGTCCAGCACTCGATCCTGCTGGAGATCTTCACCGACGAAGGGATCGGCACGATGGTCGTGCCGGACCCGAAGCCGCTCACCACCCCGGGAGGGAGGACGTCATGACCGCCAATCAGGAGTACGCGGCGCGCTGGCAGGCCGCGCTCACGAACAACTACGGCACGCCCGCCGTGGCCCTCGTCCGCGGCGAAGGCGCCCAGGTCTGGGACGCCGACGGCAAGCAGTACACCGACCTCGTCGGCGGGATCGCCGTCAACGCCCTCGGCCACGCCCACCCCGCGATCGTCTCCGCCGTGACCGCCCAGGTCTCCACCCTCGGCCACGTCTCCAACCTCTACGCATCCGAGCCCGTCCTCGCCCTCGGCGAGCGGCTGCTCCAGCTCTTCGGCCGCCCCGGCCGGATTTTCTTCTGCAACTCCGGCGCCGAGGCGCTCGAAGCCGCCTTCAAGATCGGCCGGCTGACCGGGCGGACCCACATGGTCGCCACCGAGGGCGGCTTCCACGGCCGCACCATGGGCGCACTCGCGCTCACCGGCCAGCCCGCGAAGCAGGGCCCGTTCCGCCCGCT
The DNA here is from genome assembly GCF_055564695.1 of Streptomyces sp. NPDC029014. Taxonomy (NCBI): domain Bacteria; kingdom Bacillati; phylum Actinomycetota; class Actinomycetes; order Kitasatosporales; family Streptomycetaceae; genus Streptomyces; species Streptomyces sp. NPDC029014. The sequence continues at coordinate 68,387 of NZ_JBVHVT010000030.1, read as the reverse complement.
GCCCGGCGACGTCACGCACGTCCCGTACGGCGACGCCGAGGCCCTGCGGGCCGCCGTCACCGAGGAGACCGCACTCGTCGTCATCGAGCCGATCCAGGGCGAGAACGGCGTCGTCGTCCCGCCCCCCGGCTACCTCAAGGCCGCCCGCGAGATCACCCGTGCCACCGGCACCCTCCTCGTCCTCGACGAGGTGCAGACCGGCATCGGGCGCTGCGGCCACTGGTTCGAGCACCAGGCCCACGAGGGCGTCGACCCCGACCTCGTCACACTCGCGAAGGGCCTCGGCGGCGGTCTCCCGATCGGCGCCGTGGCCGCCTTCGGGCCGGCCGCGGACCTCCTGCAGCCCGGCCAGCACGGCACCACCTTCGGCGGGAACCCGGTCGCCTGCGCCGCCGGCCTCGCCGTCCTCGACACCATCGCCGCCGACGGACTCCTCGACGAGGTCAAGGCCCGCGGCGAGCGGCTGCGCTCCGGAATCGAGGGCCTCGGCGGCGGCAGCGGCCACCCGCTGGTCTCCCATGTCCGTGGTGAGGGCCTCCTCCTGGGTATCGTGCTGACCGGGCCGTACGCACCGCAGGTGCAGCAGGCGGCCCAGGACGCCGGCTTCCTGGTCAACGCGCCCGCCCCCGACGTCGTACGGCTCATGCCCCCGTACGTGCTCACCGAGGCCGAGGCGGACGCGTTCCTCCAGGCCCTGCCCGGCATCCTCGACGCAGCCAACGGGGACGGACGAACCGGGGAATGAGACGACGATGAGCCAGGCGCAGGACAACGAGCAGTGGGGGTCCTCCCAGGCGGATGCCGGTGGAGGTCCTTCCGTTCCCCAGACGCGCACCGCCCGCCACCGCCGGATCGTGGACATCCTGAACCGGCAGCCGGTCCGCTCCCAGAGCCAGCTGGCCAAGCTGCTCGCCGACGACGGACTGAGCGTCACCCAGGCGACGCTCTCCCGCGACCTCGACGAACTGGGCGCGGTGAAGATCCGCAACACCGGCGGCGAGCTGATCTACGCGGTGCCCAGCGAGGGCGGCTTCCGTACCCCGCAGGCCCCGCTCGGCGAGTCGGCGAAGGAGGAGCGCATGCGGCGCCTCTCCGGTGAACTGCTGATCTCGGCGGAGGCCTCCGCGAACCTCGTCGTCCTGCGCACCCCGCCGGGTGCCGCGCAGTTCCTCGCCTCGGCGATCGACCAGGCCGAACTGCACGACGTCCTCGGCACCATCGCCGGCGACGACACGCTGATGCTCATCAGCCGCGACCCGGCGGGCGGCCAGGCCCTCGCCGACCACCTGCTCCGCCTGGCCCAGAAGGAAGGCTGACGCCTCCGGCCCGGACCGCGGGACCGGTACGGTCCGGCAGTCCGGGCGCCGGACGGCCGTCAGTAGCGGGTGATCGCCAGGTCGCCGGACGCCGTGCCGATCGCGATGTGCGGCTTGCGCACCGGATCGGCCCAGCGGAGGATCGCGCGCATCGCCTCCGCCGGGACAGACACGCAGCCCGCCGTCGCGCCCCTGCCGTTGACGTGCAGGAAGATGCCCGCCCCGCGGCCGCGGACCGGTTGGTCGTAGTTGTAGGCGATGACCATGGCGTGCGCGTACTGCCGCGCGTACGCCACCAGGTGCTCGGACTCGCCGGGCGCGCAGTCCGCCGGCAACGGCTCCACCCAGCGGTTGTAGCTGGTCGAGGCGATGTCCTGGCACCACCAGGAGTTGGCCTTCACCCGCCGGTACGTGTACTCCGTCCCGGCCGGGGCCCGCCGGATGCCGAAGGCGTACGGGAGGGCGTACAGGCCGGTCGGGGTGGTGTTCGTGCCCTGGACGCGGGTCGCGCCGTCCGTCAGGCCCTTGGATCCGAACCGGGCATCGGCGCTGCCCTTCTCGATCCAGTGCCCCGCCAACAGCTCCCACCAGACCACCCGCCCGGTGGTGGAACCGGGGGCGGGTGCGACGGCGGTGATGAGCTGGCTGCCGCCGCCGGTGTCGGCGAGCTGGTCCGGCAGCGTCGGACTGTTCTGGGGGAGCAGGGCGGTGACGATCAGTGAGCCGGTGGCGAGAGCGGTACGCAGCACATGTCAGACGGTACGCGGAGGAAGGGGCAGGGGAAGCGCAGGCAGGCCGTCGACACTCACCCCGACGTACTCCTTCCGCTCGCAGTACGCGGCGAACTCCTCGTCCGTCTGGCGGCCGAAGTACTCCGCATGGAGCGAGCGCTCGCCCCCGTACTCCATGAACGGGACGGCGAACCCGCAGGAGTCGGAGATCCGCTTCGCGTGCACGACGATGACCGCCCGCGCGCTCGGCCCGTCGGCCTGTGCGAACCGGCCGATCAGCTCGCCCCAGCGCGGGTCGTCACGGAAGACGGCCTCGGCCCGGCCGTGCACCCGCACGATGGTCGGCCGGCCGTCGAACGCGCACCACATCAGGGTGATCCGGCCGTTCTCCCGGACGTGGGCGATGGTCTCGGCGCCGCTGCCGCCGAAGTCGAGGTAGGCGAGCGTCAGGTCGTCGATGACGACGAGGGTCCCCTTGCGGCCCTTGGGGGACAGGTTGACGTGGCCGTCCGCCGTCAGCGGGGCCGTCGCGGTGAAGAAGACCGGCTGCTCCTCGATGAAGGTGCGCAGCCGGCCGTCCATGCGTTCGTATAGCTTTCCCATGGGGCCATTGTCCCGGGCCGAACGCCTTCCCGGGGAACGGGATTTCATTCGGCCTACCGCAGGTGGGCCCGTCGGTCCGCCAGCTCTGCCGCGCTGAACAGGTGCGCGGACCTGCGGAGCAGGGCGGCGAGCTCCGCCGGGTCCGCTTGCCCGGCGAACCGGGCGAGCCGCCAGTCCCAGCCGCGTACGGTCCCCCGCGCCACCCCGCGCAGCCTCGGTTCCCAGTCCGAGGACAGGGCCACCGCGGCCCGCAGCACCTCGATCCCGCCCCGCGCCCGCAACACCCGGAAGGCCGCCCGGCGGACGTGCAGGCCTGCCTGCGGGGTGCAGCGGGCGACCAGCGGGCCGGGGTCCAGCCGGCCGGCCACCGGGAGCAGGGCCAGGCAGGCCTCGCGGGCCACGGACGGGGCCGGGTCGTCCAGCAGCGCCAGCAGTTCGGTGTCGTCGGGGACGGCGCCCAACTGCCGCAGTCCGGCCAGCGCGGCGGCGCGCACCCGGCCGACGGGGTGCCCGAGCAGCTCCCGCAGCAGCGGTACGTCGTCGGCGCGGCCGCATTCGGCGAGGCCGGCCACCGCGTACGGGGACGGGCCGGCCGGGTCGGTGACCAGCCGGCGGTAGCGGGCGTGCGGGTCACCGCCGTCCTGGCCGACGAGCCACCGCGCGCAGGCCCGGACCGGGGCGGAGCGGTCGGCGAGGTACCGGTCGGCCTCGGCGGTCCGCCCGGCCGCGCGCAGGGCGGTGACCCCGGCCGCGCGCACCCCGGGCAGGGGGCTGCCGAGCAGTGCGTCGATCGCCGCGTGGGCCGCCGGGGTGCCGGCTCGTGCCGCCGCGAGTGCCTTGAGGGCGGCGTCGGTCCACATCCGTGCCGTCGCCGGATCGCGTTCGGCGCCGGCGTGCCGGGCCAGCTCCGGCAGGTCCAGGACACCACGGGCGAGGCTGATGCGGGCGGCGAAGCGGCGGGTCGGCAGATGCGCCGCGCGGCGCAGTCCGGCCAGTATCCCGTCCGCCTCCTTGCGGGACGGCGGGCCCGTGAGCAGGCCGACCTCCCACCACTGTCCGAGGCGCGGCGGCCGGAGCCGCAGGGCGGCTTCGAACAGCTCGACCGCCCAGGCTCCCTGCTCCCGTCCGGCGAGCCGCAGGACGAGCGGGACCCCGGTGGAGACCGTGTACCGGGCGTCGGCGGCCAGCGCCCTGACCAGCACCCGGCGGGCCTGCGCACGGACCTGCGGGACCCGGTCGGTGCAGCGGACCACCACGAGCGGCAGCGGCAGCGGCAGCGGGGCGTGCCCCGCACCGAGCGCATCCTCCCGCACCCGGCCGTCGGGGTGGCACAGCAGCACCTCCAGCGGTGTCCCGACGGGCCGGGCGGTGCGGCGCAGCAGCCCGCGGCGCCGGCGCACCGGCCCGCCCGGCTCGCTGAGCCCGGCGGAACCGGGCCCGCCCGGCTCCACCGCGCCCGGTCCGCCCGGTCCCGCAGCGCCGGCCCAGCCCGCGCCGGTCCGGCCGGCGAGTGTCCTGCGTACGTGCGCGTCGAAGGCGAGCCAGGCCTCCGGGCCGCGGTTCTGCAGCACCCCGCCGACCGGGGCCTCGCCGCCGTACAGCAGCGCCTGCGCCGCGGTGCGCCCCGCCTCCGCGTCCCACGCCCGTCTCTCCGTCACGTGCCCTCCCGGCCCGACCTGTGCCCCGCCGTGGCGGGATCCGCCGCCCGGCAGCGGGAGCGTACTCGGTGGGTGGCGGAAGGCACCGCCGATATTTCCGCTGGTCAGACGCACGCCCATCCGGCCGATTGACGAAACATACGGAGCAGTGCATAGTTATGCCCATCGCTGGAATGCACCGTAAGGAGAAACCCGTGACCGAGCGCGTCGTACTCGCCTACTCGGGCGGCCTGGACACCTCCGTCGCCATCGGCTGGATCGCCGAGGAGACGGGCGCCGAGGTCATCGCCGTTGCCGTGGACGTCGGCCAGGGCGGCGAGGACCTGGACGTCATCCGCAAGCGCGCGCTCGCCTGCGGTGCCGTCGAAGCCGAGGTCGCGGACGCCAAGGACGAGTTCGCCGACGAGTACTGCCTTCCGGCGATCAAGGCGAACGCCCTCTACATGGACCGCTACCCGCTGGTCTCGGCGCTCTCCCGCCCCACCATCGTCAAGCACCTGGTCGCCGCCGCGAAGAAGCACGGCGCCGGCATCGTCGCCCACGGCTGCACCGGCAAGGGCAACGACCAGGTCCGCTTCGAGGCCGGCATCCAGGCCCTCGGCCCCGACCTCAAGTGCATCGCCCCGGTCCGCGACTACGCGATGACCCGGGACAAGGCCATCGCCTTCTGCGAGGCGAAGAACCTGCCGATCGCCACCACCAAGAAGTCCCCGTACTCCATCGACCAGAACGTCTTCGGCCGCGCCGTCGAGACGGGCTTCCTCGAGGACATCTGGAACGCGCCGATCGAGGACATCTACGAGTACACCTCCAACCCGGCCACCCCGCGCGAGCCCGACGAGGTCGTCATCTCCTTCAAGGAGGGCGTCCCGGTCGCCATCGACGGCCGGCCCGTCACCGTCCTCCAGGCCATCCAGCAGCTCAACGAGCGGGCCGGCGCCCAGGGCATCGGCCGGATCGACATGGTCGAGGACCGCCTCGTCGGCATCAAGTCCCGCGAGGTCTACGAGGCCCCGGGTGCGATCGCGCTGATCACCGCCCACCAGGAGCTGGAGAACGTCACCGTCGAGCGCGAGCTGGCCCGCTACAAGCGGCAGGTCGAGCAGCGCTGGGGCGAGCTCGTCTACGACGGCCTGTGGTTCTCCCCGCTCAAGCGGGCGCTGGACGGCTTCATCAACGAGGCCAACCAGCACGTCACCGGTGACATCCGGATGACCCTGCACGGCGGCCGCGCCGTCGTCACCGGCCGGAAGTCGGACGAGTCGCTGTACGACTTCAACCTCGCCACCTACGACACCGGCGACACCTTCGACCAGTCCAAGGCCCAGGGCTTCATCGACATCTTCGCCCTCTCCGCGAAGATCGCTGCCAAGCGCGACCTGGGCTGACCCCGGTGCCCGCGGCGCGGGCACCCCGTGACGGCCGGCCTCCCCGTTACCTGCGCGGCGGGGAGGCCGTTCCCCACCCGAAGCCATGCAGCGATCGAGGAGCATCAGCAGTGAGCAGCAACAACGGTGACGTCCGGCTCTGGGGCGGCCGGTTCGCCGACGGCCCCGCCGAGGCCCTGGCGAAGCTTTCCGCGTCCGTCCACTTCGACTGGCGCCTCGCCCCCTACGACATCGCCGGCTCCCGCGCCCACGCCCGCGTGCTGCACAAGGCCGGGCTGCTCACCGCCGACGAGCTCGACCGCATGATCGCCGGCCTCGACCGGCTGGAGGCGGACGTCGCCGACGGCTCGTTCACCGGCACCATCGCCGACGAGGACGTGCACACCGCCCTGGAGCGCGGCCTGCTGGAGCGGCTCGGTGCCGAGCTCGGCGGCAAGCTGCGCGCCGGCCGGTCCCGCAACGACCAGGTGGCCACCCTCTTCCGGATGTACCTGCGCGACCACGCCCGGATCATCGGCGGCCTGATCGCCGAGCTCCAGGACGCGCTGGTCGGCCTCGCCGAGACCCACCCGGACGTGGCCATGCCCGGCCGCACCCACCTCCAGCACGCCCAGCCGGTGCTCTTCGCGCACCACGTGCTCGCCCACGTCCAGTCGCTGTCCCGGGACGCCGAGCGGCTGCGCCAGTGGGACACCCGCACCGCGGTCTCCCCGTACGGATCCGGCGCCCTCGCCGGATCCTCGCTGGGGCTGGACCCGGAGGCGGTCGCCGCCGACCTCGGCTTCGAGCGCGGCTCGGTCGGCAACTCGATCGACGGCACGGCCTCCCGCGACTTCGTCGCCGAGTTCGCCTTCATCACCGCCATGATCGGGATCAACCTGTCCAGGATCGCGGAGGAGGTGATCATCTGGAACACGAAGGAGTTCTCCTTCGTGACCCTGCACGACGCCTTCTCCACCGGCTCCTCGATCATGCCGCAGAAGAAGAACCCGGACATCGCCGAGCTGGCGCGCGGCAAGTCCGGCCGGCTCATCGGCAACCTGGCCGGCCTGCTCGCCACCCTCAAGGCCCTCCCGCTCGCCTACAACCGGGACCTCCAGGAGGACAAGGAGCCGGTCTTCGACTCCTGCGACACCCTCGAGGTCCTGCTCCCGGCCTTCACCGGGATGATGGCGACGCTCACCGTCAACCGGGAGCGCATGGAGGAACTGGCTCCGGCCGGCTTCTCCCTCGCCACGGACATCGCGGAGTGGCTGGTCAAGCAGGGCGTGCCGTTCCGGGTGGCGCACGAGGTGGCCGGCGAGTGCGTCAAGGAGTGCGAGGGGCTCGGCATCGAGCTCGACGAGCTCACCGACGAGCAGTTCGGGAAGATCTCCGAGCACCTGACGCCCGAGGTCCGGACGGTCCTGAACGTCCCCGGCGCGCTGGCCTCGCGCAACGGCCGCGGCGGCACCGCCCCCTCGGCGGTGGCCCTCCAGCTCACCGAGCTCAAGGCGGACCTGGTGATCCAGCACGCCTGGGCCCTGCACAAGCAGTAGCCCGACCGCGGCAGCCGCCTCCGCACGCTGCCGCCCCCGTACGCCCGCGGCCCTGCGGCCCGCACCCCCGTACGCCTCACGGCCCGGGGCATGTACGTCCGCACGCCGCGGGAAGCCCGGAGGGGCGGACGGAGCCCGGTGCTCCGTCCGCCCCTCCGTCGCGCGTGCCGCTCCGGTGCGTCCGTCCTCCGCCGCGCGGGTGCGCAGCCCGCTCAGCGCAGCGGGTGGTCCGGCTCGTAGTTGGTCAGGACGCACCCCTCGACCTGTGACTTCTCCAGCCGGTACCCGGACGGGGCGGAGAAGCCGGGCGTGCAGTTCAGGTAGAGGAACTGCAACTGGTAGAGACCGAACCGGGACGACGGGCTGTTGGTCTCGACCGCGATGTTCTCGCCGACGAGCAGCAGGCTCCCCGTCGCCCGCAGCTTGCCGTCGTCCTTCAGGTCGGCCTGCTGCGCGGCCTTGGCCCTGGTCTGGAGCTTCTTCATGTCCCCGACGGTGTCGAGCCAGCTCAGGTCGTGGGCGCGCCGCTCGCCGGCCGGCTGCCCGCACAGGGCGCGGCCCGTCACGCCCCAGTCCAGCGCGTTGCCCTTGATCACCGGCTGGTAGTCGATCGACTCGATGGCCACCGCCCCGGGATCGGTGGAGAAGTTCTTCTGGCAGTCCAGGCTGTTGCCGACGAGCTTGCGCAGTTCGGCGATGCTGCCCGCGCGGGGGAGGCCGAGGCTGCCGTTCTTCGGCTGGCCGAGCTTCCCGTCCCCTCCGGAGGGGTTCTGCGGCATTTCGAAGTTCGGGCTGCCCGTGCCGTCCTCGGCGGAGACGAAGTCGGTGAGGCCGCAGCCCTCCACGAGGGGCTTCTCGAACTTGTACCCGTCCGGTGTCCTGCCGCTCGGGTTGCAGACGAGGACGCGCATGTCGGAGCGGACCAGGGCCATGGAGGTCTTCGGCAGGGTGGGGAAGGCGACGAAGCCCTTGCCGACGATGACGTTGCTGAAGAGCCCGTACGCCCCGTCGCCGCCGGAGATCCTGTCCATGACGTACTTCTTGTAGCCCGCCTGGAACTCCTTCATGTCCCGGGGGACGGCGATGACGATGTCGCTCTTCTCGGAGGTGTTGCTGCAGACGCCGATCTCCGTCACCGACCACTGCCCGACCTTGGGGAAGTCGCCGCTCGGAACCCTCGGGTCGTCGGCCTTCGCGCTCAGGTTCTCGCACCCGGCCCACTGGCGCATGTACTGCTGCGCCTTGACGAGCGGGCCTTCGGTGGGCGCGCCCTCGGCCGCGCCGGCGGAGGCCGAGGCGGAGGAGGCGGGTGCGCCCGGTGGGGCCGCCTGGCCGCCTCCCTTGCATGCGGAGAGGGTGGCGAAGCAGGTGAGGGCGGCGGTCGTGGCGAGGATCCGCTGGATGCGCATGGGTCGCTTTCGTCGGCGGCAGGTCGGCGGGAGTGGCATGGGCATGCTAGATAGGCCGATGATCACGGTCAAAGCCGCCGCGCCGTCACGCCGCCCAGTCGGCGAGCCTGTCGAAGTCCGGCCGGGTCAGCCCGATCCGTTCGTCGATCCGCATCAAAAGGGTCCGGAAGGGGTGGCGCTGGTCGACGTACTCGCGGTCCAGGTCCGTGATGTCGTCGTCGATCCAGGCGAACGCGCGCCCGCCCGCGTACTCCAGCACGTACTGCGTCTTCCAGAACGTCCCGCGCGGCGCCCGGCCGTGCATCTGCGGCCAGTCGACGAAGGGCAGCCGCGGCAGGCCGAGCTGCGGGCCTATCCAGTCGTTCGCCTCGTCCTTCCAGGTCGTCGCCCAGACCAGCTCGTACGCGTCCGCCAGCGCGAGCAGCTCCGCGCCGTGCGAGGGGTTCAGCCAGACGCGCAGGGGCCGTCGGCTCTCGGAGAGCGACCAGCCCGTCGGCCGCATCCGGTGGGTGGTGTACCCCTCGGGGCGGCGCTCGGCCTGTGCCGCGTACGGGTTCAGCGGGCCGTCCACGTCGATCAGGAGCAGGGGCTTCGTCGTCATCGGTGCAGTCTTCCGTTCCCCGGTGCCGGAGGGCACCGCATTAAAATGAGACACCAACGTCTCATTTGGTGTATCGTTGTCTCATGGCCATGGATCGTGACCAGGTGCTCCGCGACGCCGCAGCCCTGCTCTCCCGCAAGTCGACCGCCACGATGGACGAGGTCGCCCGCGCCGCCGGAATCGGCCGCGCGACCCTCCACCGGCACTTCGCCGGGCGCGACGCCCTCGTACGGGCCCTGGAGGAACTCGGCATCCGCGAGTTCGAGGACGCCTTCGACCGGGCGCGCCTCGACGAGGGCACCGCGCCGGAGGCGCTGCGTCGGCTCGTCGCCGAGAGCGAGGACAACGCCGAGCTGCTGGCCTTCCTCGTCACCGAGAACCAGCTGTTCGAAGGCGACCAGGTCAACGAGGGATGGGCCCGGCTCGACGCCCGCGTCAGCGCACTGTTCCGGCGCGGCCAGGCCGAGGGCGACATCCGGATCGACCTGAGCCCCGCCTGGCTCACCGAGGCCCTCTACGGGCTCATCGGCACCTGCGCCTGGGCCGTCATGGACGGTCGCGTGGCCTCCAAGGACTTCCAACACATGATCATCGAGCTCTTGCTCGGTGGCGCGCAACGGAGTGATAGGACATGACCGCAACCGAGCAGCTGAAGCCCCGGACGGGGGTGGAGACCGGCGCGGGCGGCAGCCGCGGGCGCTGGCTCGCGCTGGCCGTGCTGGTACTGGCCGTCCTCCTCGTCGCCGTCGACGCCACCGTCCTCGGCCTCGCCACCCCGTCCCTCTCCGAAGACCTCGAACCGTCCGGCACCCAGCTGCTCTGGATCGGCGACATCTACTCCTTCGTCATCGCCGGCCTGCTCGTCTCCATGGGCTCCCTCGGCGACCGCATCGGCCGCAAGAAGCTCCTCCTGACGGGTGCGACCGCGTTCGGCGCCGTGTCCGTCCTCACCGCCTACGCCACCAGCCCCGAGATGATGATCGTGGCCCGGGCCCTGCTCGGCGTGGCCGGCGCGACCCTCATGCCGTCCACCCTCGCGCTGATCCGGAACATCTTCACCGACCCGCGCGAGCGCAGCCTCGCCATCGGCATCTGGGGCGCCACCGCCTCCGCGGGCGCGGCCGTCGGCCCCGTCGTCGGCGGGGCGCTGCTCCAGCACTTCTACTGGGGCTCAGTCTTCCTCATCAACCTGCCCGTGATGATCGTCCTGGTCCTCGTCGGCATCAAGCTCCTGCCCGAGTCGAAGAACCCGGTCGCCGGGCCCTGGGACCTGGTCAGCGTCGCCCTCTCCCTCGTCGGCGTCATCGGCGTCGTCTACGCCGTCAAGGAAGCCGCCACCCACGGCCCCACCTGGGACGCCGGCCTCGCCGTCGTGATCGGTGCGGGCGCCCTGTACGCGTTCGTGCGCCGCCAGTTCACGCTGCCAGCGCCGCTGCTCGACATGCGGCTGTTCAAGGACCGCGGCTTCTCCGGCGCGGTCGTCGCCGACCTCCTCACCGTCTTCGGCCTCTCCGGCCTGCTGTTCTTCCTGTCCCAGTTCCTCCAGCTGGTCCAGGGCCGCGAGCCGCTGGAGGCCGGCCTCGCCGAACTGCCCGCCGCCATCGGGGCGGTCGTCACCGGACTGGTCGCGGGCCAGTGGGCCCGCCGGTTCTCCGTCCGGTCCGTCGTGGCAGGCGGCCTCGGCGCGATAGGCCTGGCCCTGGGCGCGCTCACCCTGGTCCGGCAGGACAGCGGCTACCCGCTGCTCGGCGCGTCCCTGCTCGTCGTCGGCCTCGGTGCGGGCTTCTCCTTCACCGTCACCGCCGACGTGATCCTCTCCAGCGTTCCCAAGGAGCAGGCCGGCGCCGCCTCGGCCGTCTCCGAGACCGCGTACGAGCTGGGCGCCGCCCTCGGCATCGCCCTCCTCGGATCCATCGTCACCGGCGTCTACCAGGGCTTCACCGCCCCCGCCGGGGTGCCCGTGCCGCTCGCCCACGCCGCGCACGAATCGCTGGGCGGCGCCGTCGAAACCTCCGGCGCCCTGGACCCGCAGACCGGCCACGCGCTGCTGGACTCCGCCCGGGACGCCTTCGTGGACGGCCTGCACTACGCCTCCGGCGTCAGCGCCCTGGTCCTGCTGACCACCGCCGTGGCCGCCTGGTTCCTGCTCAAGGGGCAGAAGCTGCAGGAGGGCGCCGCCGCCCACCACTGATCCGTACCCCCAATGGGTGGTGTCGTGCACGCAGTTGACACTCCGTCGGCGTGCGCGGCACCATCCCCGCGATGGAGATCAACGACCTGACCCCCGCCGAACGCCGCGTCTGGGAGGCCTTCCCGCGCGGCGAGGGCGTCGACTTCCGGGAACACCCGGACGAGGACGCCGCCGACGGCGCGGACCGGGGCCCCGAGCGGACCCTGCGCGCCGAGGTGCTCACCGCACTCCTGCTCAGCAGGAGCACCGCCGAGGGTCTGGTCTCCGGCCTCACGGTCAAGGGCGCCCGCATCACCGGCACGATCGACTGGATGTACGCGACCATCGAGCACGGCATCCGCCTCCAGGCCTGCTGGTTCGAACGCACCCCCGTCCTGTACGGGGCACAGCTCCGCGCCCTCGTCCTGTCCGACTCGGTCCTGCCCGGTCTGATGGCCGCCAACCTCCGCGTCGACCTCGTCCTCCGGCTCACCGGCTGCCGCATCACCGGACGCCTGCGCCTCCAGGGCGCGCGGATATCCGGCGGGCTCTTCCTCGAACGGGCCGTGATCGGCACCCCCGACGCCTCCGGCACCCCCGACGCCCCGGGCGATCCCGGCACCCCCGACGCCTCCGGCACCCCCGACGCCGCCGAGGCGGCGGACGGGCCCCCGCTCCAGCTCAACCATGCCGACATCGGCACCGACGTCATCGCCATGGGCCTCACCGTGCACGGCCAGACCCGCATCAACGGCGCCACCGTCAAGGGCCAGATCCAGCTCGACGACGCCCGCCTCCACGCCCCCGGCGGCATCGCCCTGCACGCGGAGACCCTCACCGTCGGCACCGACCTGCGCGCCCACCGGCTCGACGCCCGCGGCATGGTCAACCTCACCGGCTCCCGCATCCCCGGCCAGGCCTACTTCGCCCGGGCCCGATTCCACGCCCCCGGCGAGACCGCCCTGCGCGCCTCCAGCTGCACCATCGGCGAGCTCTGGCTGAACCGCTGCGAGCCGGTGCAGGGCGCGGTGAACCTGCGCCGCTCCACCCTCGACCTGCTGCACGTCGAACCCGGGACCTGGCCCGACCGGATCCGCATCGACGGCCTGACCTACCGCACCCTCGCCCCGCACCTGCCGCCCGGGGAGCGGCTGCCCGCCCTGGAGCGCGAGGAGTCCGGCTACCTGCCGTACGCCTACGAGCAGCTCGCCGCGGCCTACCGCACGACCGGCGACGAGGCCGCCGCCCGGACCGTGCAGCTCGCCAAGCTGCGCCGGCACCGGCGCACCCTGCCCCGGCACACCCGCCTGTGGGGGCTGCTCCAGGACGCCACCGTGGGCTACGGGTTCCGGCCGCTGCGCGCGGCGGGCTGGCTGCTGGCCCTGCTGCTGACGGGCTCGCTCGCGTACGGGTTGCGGCCGCCCCCGCCGCTGAAGGCGGGCGAGGCTCCCGAGTTCAACCCGGTGTTCTACACCCTCGACCTGCTGTTGCCGATCATCGGCTTCGGCCAGGAGCAGGCCTTCGCGCCCCGCGGCTGGGGCCAGTGGCTGTCGTACCTGCTGATCGTGACCGGCTGGGTGCTCGCCACGACGACCGCGGCGGGCGTCAGCCGCTCGCTCCAGCGGCAGTAGGCCGTACCGCGGCCCGGGGCCGGGCCGCGGTACGGCCCCGGGCAGGGCCCGCGGGCCGGGCGGGGGTCAGGCGGCCTTCGCCTTCGTGGCGTACATGTCCACGTACTCCTGCCCCGACAGCCGCATGACCTCGGCCATCACCGAGTCGGTGACGGCGCGCAGCACGTACCGGTCGCGGTCCATGCCCTCGTAGCGGGAGAACTCCATCGGCGCGCCGAAGCGGATGGTGACCCGGCCCGGGCGGGGCATGCCCTTGCCGCCGGGCTGGAGCTTGTCCGTGCCGACGATCGCGAACGGGACCACGGGGGCGCCGGTCATCAGGGTCAGGCGGGCGATGCCGGTGCGGCCGCGGTAGAGACGGCCGTCGGGGGAGCGGGTGCCCTCCGGGTAGATCCCGAAGATCTTGCCCTCCTCCAGGATCCGGCGGCCGGTCATCAGGGCGGCGACGCCGCCGTTGGCACCGTCCCGGTCCACGGGGATCATGCCGGCGCCGGTGAAGAACCATGCCATGGCGCGGCCCTTGATGCCCTTGCCGGTCACGTACTCGTCCTTGCCGATGAAGTGGACCGTGCGGTCGCACATCAGCGGCATGATCATGGAGTCGATGAAGGTCAGGTGGTTGCCTGCCAGGATCACCGGGCCGGAGCCGGGGATGTTCTCGATGCCCTCCACACGGGTGCGGAACATCATGCGCATGACCGGTCCGACAGTGGCCTTGATGAGCGCGGTACGGAACAACGTGAGCCCTCCGGCATCGAGAAGCGGCTTCGCACGACACGGCGGTCGTGCAGGTGAGGACGATACTCGTGGGTCAGGTGCGCTCGCACATCGGGTTCACGAGGTCGAAACCTCGTGTTGACGCACGTTCGCGCCATGTTCGGCCGGTACCCCCCTGTCCGCCACCGGCTCCTGCCTACGATCGGCAGTCCGATCCGGGCCGCCGGGCCGCCGGACCGCCGGACCGGGCGCCGGGGCCCTCAGACGACGGGAGTGGCACTCATGACGCAGGGTGGGGCAGCACGGCGCACGGTCCTGGGGGCGGCCGTCCTGGCGGCGGGCACCGGCATGGCCGGGCTCGGCACGGGAGCCGCGCAGGCGGCGGAGCCCGCCGAGCCGGGCGGGTCCGCGGATGCGGCGGCAGCCGGGCAGGCGCGCCACGGCGGCGGGTACGAGGACCTGCCCGTCCCGCTGGTCATCGGCCACCGCGGGGCCAGCGGCTACCGGCCCGAGCACACCCTCGGCTCGTACGCCCTCGCCCTCGACCTGGGCGCCGACGTGGTCGAGCAGGACCTCGTGCCCACGCGCGACGGCCACCTGGTGTGCCGTCACGAGAACGAGATCGGCGGCACCACGGACGTCGCCGACCACCCCGAGTTCGCCTCCCGGCGGACCACCAAGACCGTCGACGGGGTCGCCGTCACCGGCTGGTTCACCGAGGACTTCACCCTCGCCGAGCTGAAGACCCTCCGCGCCAAGGAGCGCATCCCCGCCCTGCGCCAGCGGGGCACCCTCTACGACGGCCGCTGGGACGTGCCCACCTTCGAGGAGGTGCTGCGCTGGGCCGACCGGGAGGGCAGGCGCCGCGGCAGGCGCGTCTGGCTGCACGTCGAGACCAAGCACCCCAGCTACTTCCGCTCCCTCGGCCTCGGCCTGGAGGAGCCGCTCGCCCGGCTCCTGCGCCGCTACGGCCGCGACGGCCGGGGCGCCCCGGTGTTCCTGCAGTCCTTCGAACCGTCCAGCATCCAGCGCCTCGGCCGGCTGGTGTCGGCGCCGCGCGTGGTCCTGCTCGGGGCCGCGAACACCCGCCCCTGGGACTTCGAACAGGCCAAGGACCCCCGTACGGTCGCGGACCTGGTCAAGCCCGAGGGGCTGAAGTGGATCGCCCGCTTCGCCCAGGGCATCGGCCCCACCCTGGACCTGATCCTGCCCCGCGACGCGGCCGGCCGGCTCGGCACCCCGACCACCCTGGTCAAGGACGCCCACGCGCAGGGCCTGGTGCTGCACCCCTACACCGCGCGCAACGAGAACAACTTCCTGCCCGCCGAGTACCGCAAGGGCACCGACCCGGCCGCGTACGGCGACGCCTTCGGCGCCTTCCGGACCTACTTCGAGCAGGGCATCGACGGCATCTTCACCGACAACCCGGACACCGGGCTGCTCGCGGCGGAGGCCTTCCGCCCCGGCCGCGGCCGCTAGCCGCAGGCGTCGACCAACAACCGGAACACCGCCTTCGGGTGAGCTGTGCCGGGCGGGGAAACCGCCCGGCACGCCCCGCGCGTCCCGCCCGGCATGGACCTGCTGAAGGACTCCGATCTGCTGAACGAACTGGGCCCGCTGCTCTCCGCCGAGGCGGCCGCAGAAGCCCCGGGCACCGGCGTGGACGCGGCCGACCTGGAACAGGCCGTCTGGGTCAGGCTGCTGGAACACGGCCCCGCTCCCGCCGAGCCGGCCCGCTGGCTGCGCCGGGCCGTGCGCGCCGAGGCCCGCGTCGCCCGGCGGCGCGCCCGCCGGGAGATCCCGTACGGCTGCCGCCCCGGGAACGCCGGCGCCGCACCCGAAGAGGCCCTGCTGCACCGGGAGGAGAAGCGGGCCCTCCGATCGGCGGTCGCCCGATTGCCCGGGCGCTGTCCGGAGCTGATGCAGGCACTTCTCTCGCCCAGAGACTTGACATACCGTGAAATCGCAGGGGAGTTGGGTATCTCACAAGGAAGTTTGGGGCCGGTCCGTTCCCGCTGCCTGGGATGTCTGCGCAGAATGCTCGCGGCGGAGGTTGCGGCTCCTCGCCTTCGGGGAAGGGAGCGGTAGACCAACGGGCTACCAGGTGAGCAGGAGGCGTGCGCATATGGGCATGAGCGTGACCATTTCGGCGGCGGTGGACGAGGACGGCGAGCAGATCCTCAAACTCCAGTACCTGGCCTTCCAGCGCGAGGCCGAGCTGTACGGCAACTACCGCATCCAGCCGCTCACCCAGTCCCTGGACTCCCTCAGGACGGAGCTCGCGTCCGGCACCGTGCTCGTCGCCCGGCTCGGCGACGAGGTGGTCGGAGCCGTGCGCGGCAGCATCGACGAGGAGGGCACCGGCCGGATCGCCAAGCTCTGCGTGCACCCCCGCATGCAGGGCCACGGCCTCGGCGCCCGGCTGCTGCGCGCCGTCGAGGAGGCCCTCGCGGCCCGCGACGGGGCCCCGGCCCGCTTCCGGCTGCACACCGGCCACAAGAGCGAGTCCAACCTGCGCCTCTACCACAACGCCGGCTACGTACAGGTCGGCGGACGCACCGCCAGCGACGGCGTGCAGCTGCTGATCCTGGAGAAGGACGCGGGCGCCGCCGACTTCGCGGTCAGCGCCTGACGCGCAGCCAGAGCATCCCGGTGACCGGCAGGACCACCGGGATGAACAGGTACCCCATCCCGAACTGCGACCACACGGTGGAGTCGGGGAAGGCCTCGGGGCGCACCAGCGTCCACGTCCCCACGACCAGCACGCCGGCGAGCTCGGCGGCGCAGCACAGTCGCGCCGCCCTGCGGGCGGTCTCCCCGCCGCGCACCAGCGAGTACGTGATGAAGCAGTAGACCAGGGCGGCCAGACCGGTCAGCGTGTACGGCAGCGGCGCCCGGTCGAACTCGGTGGAGATCTGGTAGACGGAGCGCGAGACCGCGCCGACCGTGATCACGCCGTAGACCCAGACCAGCAGCAGCCCCGGTCCGGAGACCAGCCGCTTGCGCGCCGCGGGGGCGCCGCCGTCGGCCGGCCCGGTGGTCGTGTCGGTGTCAGGCACCGGGGGTCCCCCAGATGTCGTAGAGCCGTACTTCGAGCACGGCGAGGACGACCGCGCCGGCGGCCACCGTCACCGAACCCCATTTGGTCCGCTCGGTCAGCGAGAGCAGCCCTGCGGCCGGGACCGCGGCGAAGGCGCCCAGCAGATAGGCCACGAAGATCACCGAGCCCTCGTCGGGCTTCCCGCCCGAGGCCAGCATGACCACGCCGACCACCAGCTGGGCGAGGGCCAGCAGGCTCACCACGCCCATGCCGATGAAGTGCCAGTCCTTGGTCGGCTGGTCCCGCAGCGCGGCGAAGCCGCACCAGGCGGCGAGGGCGAGGGCGGCCGCGCCGAGGGCGACCGTCAGGGCGTCGAGCATGCAGGGAGCGTATTACGGGCCGCCCGGGGCACTGCGCCCGCCCCCGTGCCCCCCCGTGCCCGCCCCCGTGCCCCGCACCCGGCCCCCGCCCGTCCCCGGCAGTGGTCTTGACCACAGGGCGGCCCGCCGGCGGGCCCGGCGCGGGTCCTGCCGCGGGTCCGGGACGCCGAGGATCCGTGCAGGTCAGCGGGTCGGAGCGGTGCGTCGGGCAGGGGCTGGGATGTACCGGCCCGTCCGGTATGCGGCCGAATAATGTCCGCTATGCGGACAGTTTTGATCGCAGAAGGGGCATGTCTGCTTTACTGGGGCCCATGACCACGACGAGCAGCCGCACCCTTGCGACCGAGGCGACGATGACGCCCGGTGCTCGTTGTATGTGTCGAATGTGCGCCTTCTGAGGGCCCCTCTCCTCCCGTCTCGCGCCCCGAAGCGAGACCGGCCGAGCCCGTCCGGCCCGCCGCTGCACCGCAGCGGCAGGAAACGGAACGGATAGCTCCCGCCCCGCGCATGCGTGGAAACCGCCGAAAACTTCCGGTTCGACCCGTATCGCGTCCCCAGATGTTTGCCCCGTGCCCGGCCGGCACCAGCCTGCGCCGCGCACTCGACAGCGACGGAATTCCTGTGATCACCACATCGGGCCTCACCAAGGTCTACCAGTCCCGCGGCCGCGAGGTCACCGCCCTCGACGGCGTCGACCTCCACGTCCGCGAGGGCGAGGTCTTCGGAGTCATCGGCCAGAGCGGAGCCGGCAAGTCCTCCCTCATCCGCTGCGTCAACCTGCTGGAGCGCCCCACCTCGGGCACCGTGACCGTGGACGGGGTCGACCTCACGGCCCTGGCCGGCCGCGGCCGCCGCGCCGGCCGCGAGCTGCGCGAGGCCCGCAGCCGCATCGGCATGGTCTTCCAGCACTTCAACCTGCTGTCCTCGCGCACCGTCCAGGCCAACATCGAGCTCCCCCTGGAGATCCTCGGCCACCCCCGCGGCGAACGTTCCCGCAAGGCCCTCGAACTCCTCGACCTCGTCGGCCTCGCCGACAAGGCCAAGGCCTACCCCGGCCAGCTCTCCGGCGGCCAGAAGCAGCGCGTCGGCATCGCCCGCGCCCTCGCCGGCGACCCCAAGGTGCTCCTCTCCGACGAGGCCACCAGCGCCCTGGACCCCGAGACCACCCGCTCCATCCTCCAGCTGCTGCGCGACCTCAACCGCCAGCTCGGCCTGACCGTCCTGCTCATCACGCACGAGATGGACGTCGTCAAGACGATCTGCGACTCCGCCGCCCTCATGAAGCGGGGCCGGGTCGTCGAGACCGGCACCGTCGCCGAACTGCTCGCCACCCCCGGCTCCGAACTCGCCGCCGAACTCTTCCCGGTCAGCGGCGAGGCCACCGGCCCGGACCGCACCGTCGTCGACGTCACCTTCCACGGCGAGTCCGCGACCCAGCCGGTCATCTCCCAGCTGTCGCGCACCTACAACATCGACATCTCGATCCTCGGCGCCGCCATGGACACCGTCGCCGGCCGCCAGATCGGTCGCATGCGCATCGAACTCCCGGGCCGGTACGAGGACAACGTCGTCCCGGTGGGCTTCCTGCGCGAGCAGGGCCTCCAGATCGAGGTCGTCGACGACGCCGACACCCCCGTGGCCGCAGCCGCGGCCGCCGAAGACGCAGCCGCCGAAGACACAGACGTAGACGCCGAGCTCGCCCAGCTCGTCAAGGATGGTGCCCAGTGACCTGGTCCGAGATGCAGCCCCTGCTCACCCAGGGCACGTACGACACCCTCTACATGGTCCTGTGGTCCACCCTGGTCACCGTCCTCGGCGGACTGCCCCTCGGGATCCTCCTCGTCCTCACGGACAAGGGCGGCCTCCTGCAGAACCAGCCGCTCAACAAGGCCATCGGCGTGATCGTGAACATCGGCCGCTCGCTGCCGTTCATCATCCTGCTGATCGCCCTGATCCCGGTCACCACCGCCGTCGTCGGCACCTTCATCGGCCCCACCGCGATGATCGTCCCGCTCGCCATCGGCGCCGTCCCCTTCTTCGCCCGCCTCGTCGAGACGGCCGTCCGCGAGGTGGACCACGGTCTCGTCGAAGCCGTCGAGTCCATGGGCGGCGGCATCCCCACCATCGTCGGCAAGGTGCTCCTCCCGCAGGCCCTGCCCTCGCTGGTGGCCGGCGTCACCACCACCCTGATCACCCTCGTCGGCTACTCCGCCATGGCCGGCGCGGTCGGCGGCGAGGGCCTCGGCTCCAAGGCCGTCACCTACGGCTTCCAGCGCTTCGAGACCGGATTCATGATCGCCACCGTCGTGATCCTGATCGCCGTCGTCACGGTGATCCAGCTCGCCGGTGACGTCCTGGTCCGCCTCCTCGCCCGCCGGGGCCGCACGGCCTGACCGCCCGGCCGCCACCCGGGGACCCGCCACCCCCCACTCCCACGCGGCCCCCACGGCCCTCACGGCCCCCACGCCCCCCACCCCTCACCCCCACGACCCCCCACCCCACAGAGCCCGCACTTGTCGTGCTTGGGCCACCACCCGCAAGACCCGCGCACCCCCTGCGCACTTGCACCACATGAAAGGCACTCTTCGTGCGTAAGAACACCAAGCTCACCGCCATCGCCGCCGCCTCCGCCGCGCTCGCCCTCGGCCTCACCGCCTGCGGCAGCTCCTCGGACCCCTCCTCCGCGAGCGGCGACGGCAAGGCCGACGAGACCAAGCCCCTCGTCGTCGCGGCCTCCCCGAGCCCGCACGCCGACATCCTGAACTTCGTCAAGGACAAGCTCGCGGCCAAGGAAGGCCTCAAGCTGGAGGTCAAGGAGTTCACGGACTACGTCCTGCCCAACACCGCCACCGAGCAGGGCCAGGTCGGCGCCAACTACTTCCAGCACAAGCCGTACCTCGACGACTTCAACAAGAAGAACGGCACCCACATCGTGCCCGTCGTGAACGTGCACCTGGAGCCCCTCGGCCTCTACTCCAAGAAGGTCAAGGCCCTCGCCGACCTCAAGCCCGGCCAGACCGTCGCCGTCCCCAACGACACCACCAACGAGGGCCGCGCCCTCCAGCTCCTCGCCGCGAACAACCTGATCACCCTCAAGGAAGGCGTCGGCACCAGCGCCAAGCTGTCCGACATCACCGACAAGAAGGGCCTGGAGTTCAAGGAGCTGGAGGCCGCCACCGTCCCGCGCGCCCTGAACGACGTCGACGCCGCCGTCATCAACGGCAACTACGCCCTCGAAGCCAAGCTCTCGCCCGCCAAGGACGCCCTGGCCCTGGAGAAGGCCGAGGGCAACCCGTACGCCAACTTCCTCGCGGTCAAGGCCGGCAACGAGAAGGACCCGCGGATCGAGAAGCTCGCCCGCCTCCTCGGCTCCCCCGAGGTCAAGAAGTTCATCGAGGACAAGTACCAGGGCTCGGTCGTCCCCGCCGCCGGCACCCCGACCTCCTGACCCGCGGTACCCACCGCACCCGGCGCGCCCCGCGCCACCAGTGCACACGGCCCCGCACGCCCTCCCCGGCGCGCGGGGCCGCGGCCTGCCCGCTTCCGGGCAGGGGCGGCCATGCACATCCGTCGGGCGATGCTGCATGCTGTGGCTGAACGGCCCGCACGACGGCGCCCCGCACACTCGGTCCCGCACCACGGTCGCCCCACCTCTCAGGCATGGAGCTGCGCATGACTACCACCTTCCCGGACGTCACCATCAGCACGGACCGGCTGGTGCTGCGCCCCTTCGAACTGGAAGACGTCACCGCGCTCGCCGAGATGATGAACGACGAGCAGGTCACCGCCTGGACCTCCCTGCCCCACCCCTACACCCACGCCGACGCCCACGCCTGGGCCACCCGCCACTCCCACACCGAGCGCACCGAAGGCCGCGGCATCGCCTTCGCCGTCTCCGAGTTCCTCACCCAGCGCCTCGTCGGCAGCGTGCACCTGAAGAACACCGACTGGCGCACCCGCACCACCGAGGTCGGCTACGTCACCGCCCCCTGGGCCCGCGGCGAGGGCTACGCCAGCGAATCGGTACTCGCCGTCGCCCAATGGCTCTTCCACGACCAGCGCTTCGAACGCCTCGAAATCCGCACCGCCGCCGACAACACCGCCTCCCAGCAGGTCGCCCAGAAGATCGGCTGCATCAGCGAGGGCGTCCTGCGCAACGCGTGGATAGTGCGCGCCCAGAACACCGACGGCACCTGGGCCGGCACCCGCACCGACCTCATCGTCTGGAGCCTCCTCCCCGAGGACCTGGAGGACGCCGACGACTACGCCGGCCAGGAGGGCTACGGACACGCCGTCGTGCACCGGGCCGACGCAGGCGGCCACCGCGTCTGCGCCGACTGGAACTGAACCGCCGGCCGGGTACTCTCGACCTGCCCGTCCCCCCGACGACACTTCGCCCGCCCCCCACCGCAGCAGGAGACAGACGACGATGGCCGACCGGGTCACGGTGATCGGCTGGGACGGCTCCCCCCTGACCGCGGCCGCCCGGTCCGCGCTCTCCGCCGCCACCCTCGTGGCCGGCGCCGCCCACCACCTCGCACTCCCCGAGGTCCCGCCCGCCGCCGAACGGATCCGCCTCGGCAGCCTCGACCTCGCCGCCCGCCGCATCGCCCGCCACCGCGGCAGCGCCGTCGTCTTCGCCGACGGCGACCCCGGCTTCTTCGGCGCCGTCCGCACCCTGCGCGCCCCCGAGCACGGACTCGAGGTCGAAGTCGTCCCCGCCGTCTCGTCGGTCGCCGCCGCCTTCGCCCGCGCCGGCATGCCCTGGGACGACGCCCAGGTCGTCGTCGCCCACCCGCGCACCCTGCGCCGCGCCGTCAACGTCTGCCGCGCCCACGGCAAGGTCGCCGTCCTCACCTCGCCCGGCGCCGGCCCCGCCGAACTCGCCCTGCTCCTCGGCCCCGTCCACCGCACCTTCGTCATCTGCGAGGAACTCGGCACCGACCGCGAACAGGTCACCGTCGTCACCTCCGACAAGGCCCCCGACCACACCTGGCGCAACCCCAACGTCGTCATCGTCATCGGCGGCCGCACCATCGCCGCTGACCCGCCCTGGCTGCTCGGCCTGAACCCCGCCCGCACCACCGAACGCGGCTGGGCCCACCCCCTGCCCCACGCCACCGAAGGGGAATCCGCCCCGCTGCGCGCCGCCCAGCTCGCCCGGCTCGGCCCGCGCACCGGCGACCTCGTCTGGGACATCGGCTCCGGCTCCGGCGCTTTCGCCGTGGAAGCCGCCGCCTTCGGCGCCGCCGTCATCGCCGTCGACGCCGACCCGCGCGCCTGCGAACGCGCCGGCGCAGCCGCCCGCGCCCGCGCCGTACAGCTCCAAGTCGTCGCCGGACGCGCCCCCCACGTCCTGGAGGACCTCCCCGAACCGGACGTCGTCCGCGTCGGCGGCGGGGGAGCCGCGGTCGTCGCGGCCGTCGCAGACCGGCGCCCCGAGCGGATCGTCAGCCACGCCTCCACCCGCGACGAAGCGGAAGCCATCGGACGCGTCCTGGCCGAGGGCGGCTACACCGTCGAATGCGCCCTGCTGCAGTCCGTCGGGCTGGACACCCGCTCCTGGAGCGAACAGGACCGTACCGTCGTGTTCCTCCTGGCAGCCGAGCGCCCGGTGAACCGCCAGGCCTGAGCCCGCGGTAGGCTGGCCGATCGTCGTACTGCCCTGGTACTGCCCTGGTACGTCTCGGGTAGGTGCCTGGAACGTCCCGGGTACGTCCCCGGAACGTCTCGGGCACGTCCTGGGGCGGCGGCACGACAAGACGCGCGACGTGGCGCAGTCCACAGCAGACCATGGCGGTAATGGCCGCCATGGTGGCGAACGGGCGCGACAATGCTTACTGGTTGTCGCACGGGGCGTACGCACGACGCACGCGTCCCACGGCAACTCCGCTCGTTGGGTCATGTGGGCGCCGGGCGATCGAAGAGGCAACACGATGGGCGAGGGGTACGCATGACTGACACCGGCCAGGTACCGGGCGAGGGGCTCCCGGACAACGCGGGCAACGCGGGCATGGTGGATCAGCAGGGCATTCCCGCTGCGGTCCCGCACCCGGGCTCCGTCCCCGCTCCCGTCCCGGGGGGCTACGCCTTCCAGGACCTCGTGGACAACCCGGCCGAGCCGGAGGACGAGGAACTGCTGCTGATGCCGAGCGGACACGGCCAGGGCGGAGCCTGGAGCGACCCGCAGATCGTCCCGCCGGCGCCCGCCTACCCCGTCGAAACCTCGTACGGCGACGCGCCCTACGCCGAGTACGCCGACTACGCCGACCCCCAGGCACAGGCCATGGCCCAGGCCCAGGCGCAGGCCATGGCGCAGACCGGCTACGTGGACCCCGGCCACACCGCCCCCGGCTTCCCCGACCCGGGCCAGCCCGCCCCCGGCTTCCCCGACCCGGCCGCCGGCGAGGCCGCGTACAGCCTCGGCGCCCACGAGGCCGGCGGCCGCGACTCCGGCGCCCTGAACCTCGGCGGCCTCGTGCCGCCGCCCACGGGCGCCCCGGCCTCCCCGCTGGGCCCCGTCCCCCCGGTCGCGCCCGCGGCCCACGCCCGCCGGCCGCTGCACATGGGTCCGCCCGTCCCCGAAGCCACCAACGGCGCCGGCATCGTCCGCTCCCTCGCCGACCGCGGGCCGGCCGCCCCGATGGCTCCCATGCCCCAGACGGCGCCGATGCAGGCCGCCCCCGGCGCCCCGGTCGCCACCGCCACGCCCCCGGCCGGCACGCCCGTGACCCCGGTGCCGACGCCGATGCCCACGTCGCAGCCGATGCCGGTGCCGATGGCCCAGGCCGGGCCGCCGACCCTCGGTCCCGAGTACCTCGACGTGCCGCGCGCGGAAGGCGGCGTACCCGCCGGGCCGCAGCTCGGCGAGATCCCGCCGCAGGCCGGCGCCCCGTGGGCGGCCGAGCAGGCCCCCGCGACGCCGCAGCCGGTCGCCGCCGCCGAGGCCGTCGTTCCCGCCCAGGCCGGCCAGTCCGCGCCCCAGACCGACCAGCCGGAACAGCCCGTCCAGGCCGCTCAGCCCGTTCCGCCTGTTCAGCCCGTTCCGCCTGTTCAGGGCGAGCCCCAGCTGGCCCAGGCCGTAGAGAACGGTCAGGTTGCCGCGGGCGACGGCCAGCCGGTCGAAGCCGCCGGTCAGTCTGTTGCCGCCGACGGCCAGCCCGTCGAGGCCGGTCAGCCTGTGGCCGCCGACCAGCCCGTTGTTGCCGCCCAGCCCGTCGATCCCGCTCAGTCCGGTCAGCCCGTGGTCGCCGCCGGGCCCGAGCAGGCGGCCGCCGCCGACGCGGCTCCGGCCCAGCCCGAGCAGCCGCAGCCCGTACCCGCGGAGCAGCCGCAGCCCGCCGCCGCGGCGGAGCCGGCCCCTGCCGCTGTCCCTGCCCCCGCTGACGACGTCGCCGTCGCGGCCGCGCCGCAGACCCCCGCTGCCGAGGCGGTCGCCGCGCCCGCGCCGGAAGCCGTACCGGCGGCCGAGGCCACCGTCGTGCCCGCGCCGGAGCAGGCAGCCGCCCCCGAGGCCGTCGAGGTGCCGGTGGCCCCCGAGGCCGTCGAGAGCCCCGAGGCCCCGCAGGCGCCCCAGGCCGAGCCGCAGCCGCAGTCGCAGGCCGAGCCCGTCGCCGCGGCCGAGCAGCCCGGGGCCGAGGTCCCGGTCGCGGCCCCGGCGGGGCCCGCCGAGGCCGCCCCCGCCGACGCAGCCCCCGCCCAGCCCGCGGACGCCGTGCAGCCCGCCGCCGCCGAAGCCGTCGTGGTGGCGGCCGATGCTGCCGCTGGTGCGGAGCCCGCCGCCCCCGTCCAGGCCGAAGCAGCGGCGCAGCCCGAGCCCGTGGCCGTTCCCGCGCCCGAGGAGGGCGTGACCCAGCAGGCCGGAGCCGAGCCCGTCGCCGCTGCTGCGGACGCGGATGCGGCTGCGACCGATGCGGCTGCGGCCGAGGAGCCGGCCGCAGCCCCCGCCGAGGGTTCGGGCGACGAGGCCGCGGCGGTCGAGCAGTCCGCCGCTGCCGAGCCCGCCGCCGAGGGGCAGGCCACTGACGAGCAGGCCGCCGAGGAGCAGGCCGCCGAGGACGGGCTCGTTGAGCCGTCCCCGGGCGAGGCAGCCCCCGGCTATGCCGACGCCGAGCGCGAGGCCGTGCTGCGCGTCATGCGCGAGCGCCGCGACATCCGCAACGGCTTCCGCACCGACCCGATCCCGCACGAGGTGCTGCTGCGCGTCCTCGAAGCCGCCCACCACGCGCCCAGCGTCGGCCACTCCCAGCCCTGGGACTTCGTCGTCATCCGCTCCGCCGAGACCCGCCGGGCGATGCACGAACTCGCCCAGCGCCAGCGCGAGGCCTACGCGAAGTCGCTGCCCAAGGGCCGGGCGAAGCAGTTCAAGGAACTGAAGATCGAGGCCATCCTCGACACCCCGGTCAACATCGTCGTCACCGCCGACCCCACCCGCGGCGGCCGCCACACCCTCGGCCGGCACACCCAGCCGCAGATGGCCCCGTACTCCTCCGCCCTCGCCGTCGAGAACCTCTGGCTCGCCGCGCGCGCCGAAGGCCTCGGCGTCGGCTGGGTCAGCTTCTTCGACGAGCGCGAGATGGTGCGCGAGCTCGGCCTCCCCGAGCACCTCGAAGTCGTCGCCTACCTGTGCGTCGGCTACGTCGACGAGTTCCCGGACGAGCCCGAACTGGCGCAGGCCGGCTGGTCGCAGCGCCGGCCGCTGGCGTGGGTCGTGCACGAGGAGACGTACGGGCGCCGCGCGCTGCCCGGCGAGGAACCGCACGACCTGCTCTCCGAGACCGTCGCCAGCATCCGCCCGCTCGACGCGAAGGCGCTGGGCGAGGCCTGGGAGCGCCAGAAGCGCATGACGAAGCCCGCCGGCGCCCTCGGCATGCTGGAGATCATCTCGGCGCAGCTGGCCGGCCTGTCCCGGGTCTGCCCGCCGCCGATCCCGGAGCCCGCGGCCGTCGCGATCTTCGCGGGCGACCACGGCGTCCACGCCCAGGGAGTCACCCCCTGGCCCCAGGAGGTCACCACGCAGATGGTGGCCAACTTCCTGGGCGGCGGCGCGGTCTGCAACGCGTTCGCCAACCAGGTCGGCGCCGAGGTCTGCGTGATCGACGTCGGCGTCGCCGGCGAGCTGCCGCCCACCACCGGCCTGCTGCCCCGCAAGGTCCGCCCCGGCACCGCCGACCTCACGGCCGGCCCGGCCATGACCCGCGAGGAAGCGGTCGCGGCCATCGAGGTCGGCATCGAGACGGCCCGCGACCTCGTCGCCGCCGGCAACAAGGCCCTGCTGACCGGCGAGATGGGCATCGCGAACACCACGGTCTCCGCCGCCCTGATCTCCGTGTTCACCGGCACCGACCCGTCGGAGGTGACGGGCCGCGGCACCGGCATCAACGACGAGACGCACGCCCGCAAGGTCGACGTGGTCCGGCGCGCCCTCGAACTCCACCAGCCCGACCCGGCGGACCCGATCGGCGTCCTCTCGGCCATCGGCGGCCTGGAGCACGCGGCGATCGTCGGCATGATCCTCGGCGGTGCGTCGCTGCGCACGCCGGTGATCCTCGACGGCGTCAGCGCCGGCGCGGCCGCCCTGGTGGCCCGGGCCATCGCCCCCGAGTCCCTCTCGGCGTGCATCGCCGGCCACCGCAGCGCGGAGCCCGGACACGTCGCCGCCCTGAACAAGCTCGGCCTGCGCCCGCTGGTCGACCTGGACCTCCGCCTCGGCGAGGGCACGGGCGCGCTGCTCGCCCTCCCGCTGGTCCAGAGCGCGGCCCGCGCGATGCACGAGGTCGCCACGTTCGACTCGGCGGGCGTCACGGAGAAGTAGCCGGGCCTGGCGGCTGCACCCGCAGCGGCCAGGCCCACGGC
Source organism: Streptomyces sp. NPDC029014 (assembly GCF_055564695.1). Classification (NCBI taxonomy): domain Bacteria; kingdom Bacillati; phylum Actinomycetota; class Actinomycetes; order Kitasatosporales; family Streptomycetaceae; genus Streptomyces; species Streptomyces sp. NPDC029014. Next base: position 41,350 of record NZ_JBVHVT010000030.1, on the reverse strand, counting down.
CCCTTCCACAGCCGCCGTCCCGGCCCGTCGGCCGTCCCGGCCCGTCGGCCGTCCCGGCCCGTCGGCCGTCCCGGCCCGTCGGCCGTCCCGGCCCGTCGGCCGTCCCGGCCCGTCGGCCGTCCCGGT